>JACPXY010000020.1 GCA_016196285.1 Candidatus Pacearchaeota archaeon
GATTAAACTGCAGGAAAAGAACGTCTGGCTTCTGCTTGGTCTTTACGGCCAGGGAAAAACCACGACCATAAGTAAATTAGCCTCTTATTATGCAAAGCGCGGAAGCAAGGTATGTGCAATAGGCCTTGATGTGCATAGGCCCGCCGCTTCAGAGCAGCTGCAGCAATTATGTGATAAATTAAAAATTATGTGCTTCATCAATCCTTCAGAAAAATCAGCATCCAAAATCTACAAGCAATTTGAGAAAGAGCTGAGAGATTATGATCTAATTTTAATAGACACTGCAGGAAGGGATGCCTTATCAGAAGACTTAATCAAAGAGATAAAAGACATTAACAAATTGACAAAGCCTACAGAAACAATTCTTGTGATGTCTGCTGATGTCGGACAGACCGCAAAATCACAGGCGATTAAATTCAAGGAAGCAGTAAGCATTACAGGAGTCATTATAACAAAGATGGACTCCACGGCAAAAGCAGGAGGAGCGTTAACAGCATGTTCAGAAGCAAAGGCTCCAGTTATCTTCATAGGAGTTGGAGAGAAACCCTCTGATTTAGAGTCTTTCGATCCAAACGCATTCCTTTCCAGACTGTTAGGTATGGGCGACCTGAAAGCACTAATGGAGAAAATCCATTCAGTAGTTGACAAGGACAAGATAGAGGAACAGCAGCGCAAGCTGCAAGAGGGAAAATTCACGCTGCGGGATCTGCAAACACAATTGGAGTCAATGGAATCCCTTGGTGGATTCGACAAACTAATGTCTATGATTCCAGGATTAAACAAGGCAAAACTGCCTGAAAATGCATTGGAAACCCAGGAGAACAAGGTAAAACGCTGGAAGCACGCAATAAACTCAATGACTTTAGAAGAAATAGAGAATCCTGAACTGCTCGAGAAGCAGACTGGAAGAATGAGCAGAGTTGCAAAGGGCTCTGGTACGTCTGTATCAGAAATACGTGCATTGATTAAGCAATACTCCTTATTAAAAAGTATGATGAAAGATACTTCATCACTGAAAGGTATGGAATCTGGTTCCTTAGACCAAAAGACAATGATGAAGCTTGCGAAAAAGTTTGCGAAAAGAGTCAAGTTCTGAAGGGATATTTTAAAAACATCTCTCGCCACAAGATATTATGAAATACGGTATACTCTTGGTAATTTTCATCTTATGCCTTATCAGCTCTGCAGTGCTTGCAATTCAAGAAGAGCCTCTCCTCTGTAAAGGGGGAGAAAGCGGATGCTCTGCAGTAACAACCTCTCCCTATGCCTATACCTTCGGAATCAAAAACAGTCAATTTGGAGTTGCTATCTTCCTCTTTCTCAGCGCACTGACCTTCCTCCAGCTGAAAAAACCGACAAAGATACAAAGAAGGATAATCTATGTAGGAATAATTATCGGCGCAGCTTTTGCGTTTTACTTCCTCTATCTGCAGCAGTTCGTATTGCACGCCTATTGTGTCTATTGTTTAGTTGTTGACACGCTTATGCTAATCTCATTGATAATACTGCTTACATGGCAAGGAAAAGAATAATTGCGCAGGGAGCAGAAGCGTTAATACTGCAGGAAAGAAATAGAATATTCAAGGAGAGAGTTAAAAAATCCTATAGGCTTCCTATCTTAGACTATACTCTAAGAAGACAGAGAACAAGAACAGAGGCGAAATTTTTGGAAAGAGCGCGCAAGATAGTCCCAGTTCCACAAGTGCTCTCATTCTCGGAATATTCCATCACACTTGAAGTCCTGCAAGGAGAAAATCTCTCAAGTAATTTAGGAAAGCTGAAAAACAAGAAAGAGATAGCAAAACAGATTGGCACTAATCTCGCCAGGCTGCATGATGCAGGAATAATTCACGGCGATGTAACTACCAGCAATATGATCTATCTAAAAAACAAAGTATTCTTCATTGATTTCGGTCTTGGATTCATCTCTTCAAGAGTTGAGGATAAAGCAACTGACTTGCATGTTCTAAAAGAAGCATTGCAAGCCAAGCATTATCTCTTTGTGGAAGAGCTCTGGAGCAATATAATAAAAGCATACAAAGAAGAATCAGCTCATGCATCTGCCATTGTAAAGCAGCTTGAGAAAGTGGAGAATAGGGGAAGGTACAAAAAGCAATACTAATCTCTGAACAAAGTCAGCAAATCAGCTGGTTCATTCACAAGATAGTCAGGATGAGCTTCCTCTAAATGCTTCTTGTTATGAACTCCCCATGTCACTGCTACTGTCTTTATCCCTGCTCGTCTTCCCTCAATAATATCTCCCTTCGTATCTCCTATGTAATAAAATGCTACATGAGGGTATCTTTCTTTAAGAGAGATAATCTTCTCCACTTTGCTCTTCTGATCCTCGCCGCCGAGCACCTCTTGAATCTCCTCAATGCCCAAACGCGCAAGAGAAGTTCTTATAACGCTCGTGGAGTTAGAAGTTATGATGATAAGTCTGGCTTTCTGAGCCAGTTTTGCAATGACTTCTTTCATCCCTGGAAAGAGAGGTACATCACGGTATTGTTTTAGAAAAGGTTTTCTCCACTCATTAAAAAAATTCTTTAATCTAGCTCTAGGCAGGCCTAGTTCAACAATCGATTCATACACATTCTTGTCATATAAAGTCATAAACTCTTTCTTTGAGAGTACATGGGAAAAACCGTAGTGCGCTACTGCTGCATTAAAAGCTGTATGCACTAATTCAGTAGAGTCGACAAGAGTTCCGTCATAATCAAAGAGCAGGATGAATTCCCGCACTTGCGATTTCAGATTCTTCATAACTCAATAAAAATTCTCAATTTTATAAACTCTCTGAAACAGAAACCAAACTCTTTTAAATCACCTCAATTCACTACAAGTAGAGCCCCATAGTCTAGTGGTCAAGGATACAGGCCTTTGGCGCCTGAGACCCCGGTTCGAATCCGGGTGGGGCTATCTAAGTGAAGAACCCTATGGAAAGACCATAAGATATCAGAAGAAGAGAGAAATATCATTATCCATATACGATAATATTTACAGACATCAGCTAACAATATTTATTTCCTGCCTTGATTTAGATTTTGTTGGTCATAATATCAGTAAAGAGCTCAAGTGCTGTGCGTGGAGTCATATAAGCCATCAGATGGTCTTTTGCAGTATCGCGAAGAGCCTTCTGGACAGCACGAGAGACTTTGTTTCGTGTAATGAGGAAAGGCTTTACAAGCAAGATAGTATCTTTGCATTGTGCTGTGAATGAATCTTCCACGTAATCAGCACCCTTGCGCATCATTCTCCGAATGTATGAGCCGAAGACCTGTGTCGATATTGGTTCAGCGCTAAGTATACCTTCATTATGCTTGACGCGCATTAGCACCTCAAGATTCTTGCCGCGCAAGCTTCTCGTGAGATCAAGCCTGACAATTCTTCCTTCAAATTCCTCAGCTGATGCACCATACAAGCTTATCTTTGCCGAGATGAGTGGCGCTTTTACTTCAAAAAAGGTTTTCTGAACAGTTCGTTTTCGTGTTGGCTCCATTTTATTTCGCTACTTTCTCTCCTATAACAACTCGTGATAATCTGCGTGCGTATCTCGCTCCCTTAATCTTGTTGCACGTATTGCATTTATACTGGATAGTGATGCGCTTTGTAATCTTTGTCTTGCGTTTCCAGTCCTTCGGACCCTTTCTTGAGCGTCTTCCGAGATTGCCGTACCCGCCGCGTAAACCTCGAAGTGTCTCTCGTGCAGAGGAGCCGCGAGACATCGGATGCGTCGCGCTACGTGACTTCTGCTTCTGCGTCATGATAGTTTGTGACGTGTGCTTCTTGCAGTACGGACAGTACCGCTTCGTTTCTTTGGGTAGTTTCATAGTATTTTGAAAGTTGACTAGAACCTTGCCATAAGGTTGTAAGGTCAAAAGGGGTCGCTCCCCGAAAACCGACCAGTGTGGCTCCGGATCAATGCATTGATAATCATAGAAGAAGCTTTTTAAAACTTGCTATTTGACCTGTTCATTGAAAAGAGAGCAAAGCTTTTTAAGCCATCCAAACACAAAGGAGTATGACTGAAACAAAACCTAATTGGGTAAAGATGAAGCCGGCAGAAGTGCATGCATTAATTCTTGAATTGTACAAGAAGGGCGAGACTCCTGCAAAGATAGGCATGATTCTGAGGGACAAGCATGGTATCCCTAAGGCGAAAGTGCTTGGAAAGCGCATCTCGCAAGTACTGAAAGAGTCTAATCTTAAAGTAGATATTGAACAAGAAAGTTTGCGCAAGAAGATAAAGGTTTTGGAAGCGCATTTAACTGCTCACAAGCACGATCAGAGCGCGCGGCGTTCTCTAAGTAAGAAACTGTGGGGCGTTACTGCTCAGTAAAACAAAATTTTGATGCAGACGGCATTACATCCGCAGCGATTATGGCCCGCACTTTCGAGCGTTGGGGTAAGAGATTTTCTCTTCAGATAGTGAAGGGTCTTGAGGAGGAATATATTAAAAGCCTGCCTGAAGACCATATACTCATCTTTGTTGATCTTGCATCAGGAAGCCTTAATCATCTAAAGAACAAGAAGACAGAAATATTCATCTTCGACCACCACGAAATCGCGCAAGAAATTCCATCTAATGTAACCATGATTAACCCTCAGCTCTGGAACGAGGAGCAGATATCAGGAGCAGGCATCGCTTATTTATTTGCAAGAACCATCTCCTCACGCAATCACGATTTAGCACACCTTGCAGTCATAGGTATGGTCGGAGATATGATGGAGCGGAGCCTGGGCAAAGTGTACGATGAGATACTCCGAGAAGCTGAGACAATAATAAAGAAAGGATTAATGCTCTATCCTGCAACACGTCCTTTGGATAAGGCGCTTGAATACTCATCTAATCCTTATATTCCGGGAGTTTCTGGCTCTTACAAAGGAGCATTAGAAGTATTGAAGGATGCAAATATTCAGAGAGTAAATAATAAATTCAAGTCCCTCTTTGAGCTGACCAATGAAGAGATGTCTGCATTAATTACTGCAGTGATGCTTCGTTGTGTACAGCAGAAGAACATGTACGATTTAATAGGCAATCTCTACCTAATTAAATTCTTTAATAAGCAGGAAGATGCACGTGAACTGTCTGCATTGATTAATGCTTGCAGCAGAATGGACTCTCCATCTGTTGCACTCGGTTTCTGCCTGGGAAACAAAAAATGCAAGGAAGAGGCAGAGAGACTCTATATCAGCTATAAACAGCACTTGATTGCCGCACTCAAATTTATCGAAGAGTCTGAGAAAATCTCAGGCAAGCAGTACACTATCATTAACGCGCGTGACAACATAAAAGATACAATTATCGGCACCGTAACCTCAATCATATCAAATTCTTCTGCATATGAAACAGGCACCATTATTGTAGGTCTTGCATACAATCAAGATAAGATAAAAGTATCGGCGCGTATTGCAGGCAGACAGGGGAGAAATGTCCGTGAAGTTCTGCATCAAGTAGTAGTCCCTCTGGGAGGAGAAGTCGGTGGGCACCCAAATGCAGCTGGATGCCTCATTGAACGAGCCAAAGAGTCTGAATTTATTCAGGAATTGCAGAAAGTGTTAGAAGTTGAGGTAGTAAAGGTTTAAAACACCCTGCAAATATACCACGTTATGAAGAAAAGCACTTTTCTAAGGCTTATCTGCCCGCGCTGTAGGAACCTTCAGATTGTATTCGGCAAGTCAAGCATGAATGTCAAATGTCTTAAGTGCAACTACTTGCTGGCAAGAAAATCAGGTGGGAAGGCGCGCCTTCGAGCGCAGGTACATGAGGTGCTATGGAATTAAGACCGGGAGACATCGTGCTCTGCACAGTCCGAAGTATTGAAGGCACGACAGTCTTTCTTAACATTGAGAATAATGGTATAGGGAGCATGCCTATGTCAGAAGTAGCTGCAGGCCGAATTAGGAACCTGCGCGAATATGTAGCTCCAAATAAGAAGGTTGTCTGCAAAGTCCTTACCGTAGAAAGTGGGGGAGTTCAGCTTAGTCTTAGGCGTGTAACTGCAAAAGAGCGGGAAGAAGCGCAGGAAAGGTATAGGAAAGAAAAGACGCTTCAGGCAGTGCTGAAAGCAGTAAGTGCTGATTCAGAAAAGATACTTGCAAAGATAAAGATAAAGTATGAAGCAGCAGACTTTTTTGATGAGATAAAGAGTAATCCCTTGCAGGCTGCTCAGTTTATGAAAAAAGAAGAACTTGAGCAGCTCACACATTTGCTCAAGGAGAAAGGCGAGAGTGAAAAGAAAGTAAAGAAAAGAGTAGTTGTACGGACGCTTGCCGAGACAGGACTTCAGGATATTAAAGAGATTCTTGCAGTTCCTAATGCAGCAATACGGTACCTTGGCTCATCACAGTTCCTTGTCGAAGTAAAAGCACGCGACTTTAAAGAAGCAAATACGACGATGCAAAAAGCACTCGAGACAATTACGAGGCGTGCAAAAGAGAAGAAAGCCTTCCTGGAAGTGAAAGAGCAATGAAGCTAAGAGTTTGTCAACAGCACGGATATACTTTGCAGGAAACCTGCCTGCAATGTATGAAACCAACAAAACCAGGGCACTATAAATATCTCATGCAAAAAACTACGAAAGTCTCGCCTGTTGATCAGGCATAATTACTTTACCATATACTCCGTCATAACCAGGAGTAACTTGTAGCTTCCCCTCTCTACCGAACAGAATCAGAGTGCATAATCTCTCATGCACCTTTGCCTTAACCAATTCTTCATGCGGTACTTCGAGTAGGATGCGTAACTCGGTGCCGAAAAGGGCGATAAGCTCGTTGTAGACTGTCCAGCAGCGCTTGCTCTGCACACCAGTTTCATAAACTAGCGAGATAAGTTCATGGAGAGGGACAAGCATAAAGAAAGGAAGATTATTTTTAGGTATGTATCCTTGAGGTTCTTTCGCAAGTGCTTCTATTCTATACTCAACACCAATAGTTAAAGGTTTGGAGCATACTGGGCAGATTCCTTTAATCTGTTTAGTCTCTTCAGGTCCGCAGGAAAAATTACATATTCTGTGCCCGTCCCAATGGTATTTTCCATATTCGGGGGGAGTTTCGATAGTTCCAACAAGCCCGTGACCAGTACGGATAGAATTAACAAGCGATGAATAACTCATCTGGGGAAGCTCGAAGAGAGTGGCTTCTCTACCAAGGCGCCATGGCCAGAAGCTGTGTGCATCGCTGAAACTGACAACTTGTACTTGTTCCTTAAACCGCCAAAGCATGGCAGGACTTGCACTCATGCCAGATTCAATGGCGTGGATATGCTTTGCCTGTTCACCAAAGCATTCCTGAAGAGAATCGAATCCTGAATCACTGCCATATAAACCAAACCACGGAGTCATGCAATGGGCAGGAATAATCTCAATTAATTCATCAATTGCCTTTAGGTCGCGCACTAAGTTCTCACAAGACATGCCAAAAATAGGCCTGCCATCGTAGTCAAGTCTGCCTTTGCTGCCAAGGTATGAAGTAATTGCATCTGTAGAGCTTTTATGGGGGGAAAAGATAAGCACATGTACTGCACGCCTTTTACCTCCTTGTGAGAACATTAAACTTACTTCAGTCTGCCAGATAAATGGAAATCCTGTCTTGCTCCGAAGAATGCCTTGTTCATCTTCACTCAGCTCTGCATCAATCTCTTTCCTCCATTCAGGATGCTGGAAGTCTCCTGTTCCCAGAAGATCAATACCTTTAATCCTTGCCCATTTCTCAAGGTTCGCAAGAGTGATATCTTTACTAGTCGCACGCGCAAACCGTGAGTGTATCTGCAAATCAGCTATGATTCTCATTAATCCATAGTGTAGTGCATACCTTTTTAATCTATCTTCTCCAGATTAATATATGAACCTTGAGTCAATTGCCGGGTTTGTAGAGGGGTTTGGTGTCGGGTTTCTCGCGTCTTCTCCAGTAGAATGGATGATTCATAAGCATCTGCTTCATGCACCTAAGAAAAAGAGGAACTTCCTAAGTAGAATGCCTTCTGAAGCGCATGAAGATAATCATCATCATTTCTATGACGGCAGACAGCACTATTACCGTGACGAGACGAATAAGAATGCAGTCTCTCACTTCTCTCCCAGCGATGTAAGCATCATCGCGGCTTCTGCAGCCCTTATCGGATATGGATATAATGCTGCACGAGCCTCGCTTGGCAGCGAGTCCTCATGGGAGCGTGTAGCCGGATTCACTGCAGGAGCAATGGTATATTACACATTATATGAAACAACCCATGCAATAATGCATGTTCTTGAACAGGAACGTTTGACAGTCGGAAAAGCCCTTGGAGATGCAATTCAAGCAGGAAAGCCCGATGGAAAACTACGTCTTCCAAAGCCCTTGCTTGATGAGATACGCACGCGAGCACTCGATAATCTATCTGCTTTCCATGCTTCGCAAAACCGTGCTTGTCTTTATGCCTTTCCAGCAGAGATAGAACAGCAACTTGATGCTGCACTTAGCTACAACCATCAACGAGGAGTTATTCTAGAAAAGATACAGCCTGCACATGTCTATCTTGCTGAAACCATGAATAATTTAACCTCTTTATCGGAAAAAAGAGGGCTAGCAAAGTGGAGATTTCAAATGTATAAAACAATCAGAAAAAGTCCTGTATTCGCTTGGATAGACAACCATCACTTTCTACATCACCAAAAGTACGGCGCAAATTTAAATGTCGTTCTGCCTCTGGCAGATTACCTTGCCAGAACCAAGATGAATTCCTCTAAGGCTGTGCTGACAAATCCGGCACATTGGCTCTGTCCCAACGCGCCGTGTTGAAATTTTCTTAAGAACCCCTATTTTCGTGCTTCAATCAGATAAAATATTCCAAATAATTTTCTCTCACATTTAACAATTCTCAAACCAGCCTTCTTAACAAGCTCTTCATGATTTCTTAATAAAGAACATCCTAATTGCCCATAATGTTTCTTCTCCATTTTTTTCTGCAATCTTTGAACGATTTTCCAGTGGCTTATCCCATGTTCAAGCAGTAAAATAAGTCCATTCTTCTTGACGACACGCCTCATCTCCTTCAATGCTTTGACAGGATTAGGATACGTACACAATCCAAGAGTATCAACAACAATGTCAAATTCATCTTTCTTAAAGTGTAAGCGTTCTGCATTCATTCGTCTCAGTGCAATATTCATTCCCTGCTTCTGTGCCTTCAATTTAGCAAGAGCAATCATCTCCCTGCTGTAATCTATACCAGTGATGAATACAGGAGGATAGTATCTAAAATTTCTGCCCGTTCCAATACCTATCTCGAGTACTCTTCCATATACATTTTTAAGCATTTGTCTTCTCAACCTGCCAACTCCAAGTACGTCAAGAAATCCTGTCCAAAAATCATACCACGGAGCAAAAAAGTTGTACTTTCTCGCAATGTGCTCAGAGCTAATGCATCTCATCATCATCAAACAACAGCAAACCTTAAAAACGTTCTTTCTCAAGAGCACCTATGAAACAGGAACAAACTTTGGTCTTGCTCAAGCACGATGCAATTCAGCGCAGCTTAATCGGGCAAATCATCGGCAGATTTGAGAATACTGGCCTAAAGCTGGTCGCGATGAAAATGATTTGGGCTGATGATATTCATGCACTGCTCCACTATCCATTAGATGAAACCTGGGCAAAGCAAGTGCACGATAAAACCAAAAAAGTTTACGATGAGACAGGAAAAAAATGGCTGTACAAAGATCATATTGATATGGGGAAGACAATTCAGTCCTGGCTCGTCACCTTCCTTAAAGAAGGCCCTATTGTCGCGCTTGTCTTGGAAGGTCCGCATGCGGTGGAAGTAGTGAGAAAGATTGTGGGCTCAACAGAGCCACGCCAAGCTCAACCAGGTACAATTCGAGGAGACTTTGCCATGGTAGAATCTTATACCTTAGCAGACGACAAGAAACGCGTCTTGAGGAATCTCATCCATGCTTCAGACACCAAGGAAAATGCACAGAAAGAGATAGCAGTCTGGTTTGATAACAAGGAGCTATACAAGTACACGAAAGAGCTTGATAAGCACTTCTAAAAGAATAGTTTTAAAACCCTTCTCCCGTGTAATCCATAAGCTCCCATAGTTTATCGGATAGAACACAACCTTGCGGAGGTTGGAGGCGAGGTTCAATTCCTCGTGGGAGCGTTCATCTTTTCTCGATAACCCGCTCACCATGTGCATACTCATAAAGAGGCGCCCACATAAAACCGAATGAGAACCCATATAGATATTCTTCAATAGGTATTCCCATAATTATAAAACCTGAAAGATTTTCAATATTATAAATAGAAGAAAAGAAATCTGGAAAGATAAGAAAGAAGAATGAAAGAAAGATTACATAACAAATAACAAAAGAAAAGCCTCCGACAAATGCGTGTTTTGTCAAGTCATGCCTCTCAAAGCACAAAACAGCTCCTCCGAGGAGAGTAGCGATAATATAGGGATAAATAATGTTAATTGGAAGAAAATGCGCGAAAAAGAAAAATGAAACAAGAGAAATTATAATTGCTCTAAAGTGCGACTTATAGTTTCTGTGCAAGGATATCTTCTTATGTAAAATCAATTCATAAATTCCAGTGGAAACAACCCCTATAGCCAGCATAAAAAATATATCTTCTAAGCCCATAAACCCAGTTATCTGCGCAAGATTAAACAAAGTGGGGGGATTCCAATAGTAAGGAATAATAGGTTCTCCAAGATAAATAAAATTTTTAAAAGTATGCCAAAAAACAACTATCAAAATATTAAATAAAATATAAGCCATTGCAGTCCAAAGCATGGGCTTTCTCAGCTCTCTCTGATAAATAAAAAACAAAAATGCAACAAGCAAGCATATTCCAGCCCCAATTAGATATTCATACACTTTATCAAATACTAAATATTATATAAAAACCTATCCTTCTCGTGCCTCAATCATTATCACACGCTCGCTGCCAACATAATGATTCACATACTGTGTGAATTCTTCATCTTCTTTCCGCTTATCTACGATGCAGAGTGTATTCTCGCTTGGGACAAAAACGAGTGATTTTCCCTCCGATGTTTTGTACACTATACTACCTCCCCAGAAGTAATCCCACTCATCAATCGAAGGGACAAAGAAAAATACCTTCAACCCTGAATCTGCTGAGGTTTTATCATGTAAGAGAGTATAATCCTTCCATCCAAATTCCCTGATGATAATCTCCAGATGAGTAATCTTCTTTTCAGCAATAAAGCTGATGAACTCCAGAAACTCACTTGAATTGAATAATTCTTTTATCTTTCTGCTTTCGATAATGCTGTATGAATATCTATCGGCAATCTTCACATTATTCCGTGCGCATCTTTTCAACTCAGTTCTTAAGGCATCGTACCTGTTCTTATCAAAGAACGCCTTCAAGACAGCGTGTTTTGGCTTTCCCTTTCTGAAATCTTCTCTAATCAGATGCCACACATTTGCATCAGTATATGCCTTGTTCAGCATCAGTGCAGCCATCCCCCTATGGCATATCTCTTTTTATTTCCAATAACTTCCTCAACTTCATGCCAGCTTTTCCTGCTTACTTCGAACACAAGCAAGCTGTTCCATTGAGGATAATATCTCTTGCCAGCTTCTCCAGGTTTTTCATTCTCTTCATTGAGCAAGGCCAATGCTCCTCCATCTTGTTCTGTAAAGTCCTTGCATAAATATAAGATATAAGCAACTTTTCTCCCTTCAAGTTCATCATCATGGCACAATAAATAATCAGTATCTATATACAAGCTTCCCGAGACATCAAATGCACCTTGCTTCACAGGAATTCCAGTTATGCCTTTGATAAAGTCGCTGAACTCCTTGCTCTCTAGATAGGTTAAGAAATCTTTGATAACCTCGTTCTTGCTGTAATGCAAGTCCTGTGTCTGCCTGAACTGGAATAGGTCGCTGTCTTTCTCTTCAAATAGCTCTGCCTCTAACTCCTTAGCTAATCTTTGCGCACTATCTTCTTCCAAGAAAGATTCAATAAAGGCATGACGGAATGGGATACTGCCGGCGAATTCGGCACGAAGTTTCTTCACGAGCAAAGGTGATAGTGAATGTGGAACCATCATTAAAAAGAGGAAAGGGGCGATTTAAATCTTATTCTGGTTCTTCTTCATCCCGAATACCTTTGGTAGTTACATAGAACTGGCACTCGTTGTCAGGCAGGTTTGGAGAGTCAATAAGTTTTGCAACTCTGCTTCCCTGTTTTCCGCGTCGGAAATACATCCTGTAAGTTGAAGCGTGTCCGACAATATTCCCTCCGATGGCAGTCGTGGGATCTCCAAACATCATCGCAGGATTTGCCATGACTTGATTTGTCACGTATACTGCAAGATTGTGCTGCTCCGCCATTTTCATCAGATTATGCAAATATCGATTCAGCTTCTGCTGCCTGTCTGCAAGCTGTCCTCTGCCGGCGAATTCGGCGCGGAAATGCGCAGTCAGCGAGTCAATAATCACTAATTTAATCGGTTCTCCTTCGTGGATAAGCTCATTAATCTTGTCTATAAGAAGGATTTGATGGTCTGAATTGAATGCTCTCGCAACTAGGATATTCTTCAATACCTTGTCAGGATTTGCGCCAACACCTTCTGCAACCTGCATGATGCGTTCAGGTCTAAAAGTTCCTTCAGTGTCTATGAATACTGCCTTGCCGGCAGCTCCTCCCTGCTCTTTAGGTAATTGAACATTGACAGCCAGCGTCAGCCCAAGTTGTGTCTTACCTGAGCCGAACGCACCATAGGCTTCTGTCAATGCTTTCGTTTCTACTCCCCTTCCTCCCAGTAAATTATTGAGATTAGCGCTTCCTGAAGTAATATATGCGACATCCTCGCGTTTCTTGGAGAATTCGATACCATCCATAAATCCAAGCTTGAGTAATCCTCGCGCAGCCTGGATAGCTTTGCGTGCAACTGCCTCCCCAATACCTGCAAGTTCTGATAAAGTGACAGGACTCATCACAGCAAGACCCATTAAATCATATACGCCTGCTGCCTCAAGCTTTGCAGCAATGCCTGGTCCGATGCCAGGTATATCAGTTAAAGAATGTTCGTCTTCATTTGTCTTTTTCTCACCCTCTGATTTATTCATTGTTCTTTGGATTGCTGAGAGTATATAAACATTATAGCAGTCAAGCAACGCCTTCAAGGCTAAAAGAGAAAACGTAGAACTAAAAGCACATTCGCAAGCATCACGCCATAAAAGAGCCCTTGTTCAAATGTGCCGCCTACTTTAATTCTGCCAGCATACTCTATTTTTAATGGCCAATAGGGTCTGATTCCCTCAAGTGTGGCGCTGTCAGACAGCAAGTGTATACTATAGCCTAGAAAGAAAGGCAGGGCGAGTACAGGAATGAATAATGCAAACAATACTGAGATAAGAATGCACAAGGTAAAGCTGTGAATAATGCCTCGATGCCTCACTGCCCATTGAAGCGGTCGAAGAAGAGGGAACCTTCCAAGAAAAGAATACATAGAATCGACATCAGGTAATAAACAGGCAATTAGAACAACAGGAAGAAAGATAAAAGGATGTGTCGTTGTTGGAACAACAAGCAGAGCTCCTAAAAGACCAAGAGCAAGATGTGTACGCAAAAGCATATAAGCGCCCAGTCAAGTAGAGATATAAAACTATTGTCGTCCCTGTAATTCCTGAATAAGTGCTTCAGGTTGCACTTTCTCTATATGTTCAACAACCAGTTCAGTAGTATTATACAGTGCATTGCTCCGTAGATTGCCTGAGAAAAATAATTCCTCTCCGACAAAGGTCTCTTTTTTTGCACTGAATTTCTCTGGTATAAAGATTTCCTCTTCATTGAGGCCAAGTGATTTCAGTTGCTCAATAAACAGCACAGCTCGCATTGATTCTGAACCGTCATCGAGCACTAGAGTAAGAAGTGCGCGCTTGGAAGGCTGTACTTTTCCATGCACTAAGCACGCACCTTCAACTACTTTTTTCCCGCATTCACTGCATACTTCAAAATATCTCGGCTCAAATGCCTGTACGACAAATGCCCTTGTTCTAAGTCGTTGACCTGCCTTCGCATCCTTCAATTGTGCACTTTGGAAAACACGTTTCGTCACTACTTCATCAAGTTTCTCACTGCTATGCTTTATATCTGCAAACGATGACAAATGCAGCTCTCCATTCCGCATCATGCCATTTGAAATATCCAGTACATCTCCTTCATGTATCGTTCCTGATTCAATAAGACCGATATGATTTGAATCCCATAAAACAAGACGTATATTAGAAGTGCTGTCTGCAACAAGCAGATTGGCGACTTTCCCTTCTCTACCATTCTTATTATAAGAGCGGACAGGATAAATTTGAATTACTTTTCCAATAATGTGTGCACGTTTCATTCCTTGTACAAGCTCTGCAATATTCATGCGCTCTTTCTCAAAATTAATTCCCAGTTCAGCAGCGACAATCTGGGCAGCACCTTCTTTTGAGACTAGCCCTGAAAGTTTTGCGCGCTTTGCCTCAACTTTTCGTTCAATATCATCTGGAGTAAGTTTCGCTGCTGCAGCAATGCGTTCAATCAACTGTACATAATTATCCATGTGACCTCAAGCTCTGTCGAGTTTAAAAGTATTGTGCTACTCATTGAGCATGAAAAACAAAGTTTAAATATGTGTTCAGCTATAGAATATTACCTTTGAAAGGAGGTTCTTAAAATGGCAAACGTACAAAAAACTTTTGCATTGATTCTAGGTATAGTATTACTAATCGTAGGTATTTGGGGATTTCTCCTCGGAGGCTCAGGAGCAATCCTTAATCTCTTCGGAGTAAACACTTTCCAGAATGTACTCCACATTATTGCAGGCCTCTTCGGTATCTATGTAGGCACGAAAGGTGAAGGTCCTGGATACAATGCATCTCTTGGTTGGATTGGCGTTGTACTCGGTATTCTAGGTTTCATCCCAGGAGTTGATAATCTGCTCTTGACGCTCTTGAATATCAATACAGGTATAACTGTACTGCATCTAGTCATCGGTATCGTAGCACTGGGTGTTTATTACGGCGCTGATAAGTAGCACCGTTTTCTTTTTTGTTTTTTCTTTATGTCTTCTAGCATGTATGCAATAGGCTGCATCTGCCTCTTTCTAGGCTTGCTCTGGATGTTTCTTCCGCATGCATCCCATGCAGCATTCATAGAATCAGTAGGAGGCCATGCTGACGCAGAGGAAATATTGAAAGAGCATCTTATCCATACAGGTGAAGGTTTGGTGCTTACCCTGATAGGTCTTTGGCTGCTTGTTTGCAATGAGCGGAGACAGAAGCAGAAGAAGCGTAAGAGTTAAAAACTCGTTCAATAGAGAAGAGTATGGCTACAGTAATTATCATCACCAAGCTTATGCCTGAATCGCCTGAAGCAGACCTGGCAGCAATAAAAGCAGAAGCACAATCCCGTCTAGAAAAAGAAGGCGGTAAAAACATTAGCATCGAAGAAAAACCTATCGCCTTCGGCTTGAAAGCACTTTATGTCAAGACAGACATGCCTGAAGAAAAGGGCACAGATATCGTGGAATCGCTTCTCGCTTCCATTCCTCACGTTTCCTCAGTTACTATTGAGGATTATAGAAGAGCATTCGGATAACACAATAATGCTTAAATAGTTCTTGATAAAGAAGATGATATGTACATTTTATCTCTGGATGCAACTAAGATAGCAGTATACTCTGATGGATATATTAGAGATAGAATCTCTTCGATTAAGGGGTTAGGGAAAGCGTCTTCTGCTCTTGAAATGAGCTTATGTGACTTGAAAAGGAGTGGATGGGATTCTGTTATCTTTAAGAGATATGGTGCAGAATCGTATGACCCTTTATCACACCCATTAATGAAAGCAGTGATGGACTATTTCTCCATCTCTGCTGATGAGTACAGGCACAAAAAGAATAGTGTTCTCCTATTTAATAGAGATATGATTGCAGGTTTAGAATTACTTGTTGAACATATTAAAAGAACTGTGAAGGCATTAGATAAAGGTAGGAAAGCCGGCGAAGTAAAAGTAGTGCGAGATTTCTTTGTAACCTTGGGAAAAACCACTGCTCAAGCAGAAAGGTCTAGAATGGTAACTCTTGCCTTAGCAGCATAAAATCACTCCTATGTTCTAATGATATATCTATTTAAAGAATAAATAACAGTAAAAAATATGCACTATAGAAATTATCAAGAGATAGCTCAGAATGCCCTTGGCATGTCAAGATTTTTAGACTGCCTTGTATCTTGCGCAGTTAAACAGCAAGCAGCAGTTAGAGTAAAAGCAGAAGCATTTGTACAGAACCTGCACGATATTGCAGAAGCATGCGATATGTATGGAAATAAAAGAGGGACAACTGGTTGTGAATCAAAAAACAGATTGTACTTCGATAATCCGGTAGTAGATATTATTCTAAGAGAGAATCTGATAAGAACTTCTAGTTTAGAGAGAGACTTGCTTGAAGTAAAAGTGCATTTAGACCAGCTAGAAAAAGTCTATGGAAGTATACTTGTCAAACAAAAAATCTCTGAAAAAAGAGCGCGGGAATTAATTACCTTTCCTCTTGAAGTATTCTATACCTATCAGAATTCGCGAAGTCCTCCAATAAAGGATATCGATAGTCCATGGTTTTTAGAAGTGGCCTCATAATATCTATAAACCCTTTCTGCTCTAACCCTCTATGACACTGACACCTGAACAGGTTGAGGATATCAAGAATCAGCTTCGTGAGCAGGTGCAAGGCCTGCCCGAAGATAAGAAACAGCAGGCACTTGCACAAATAGAAGCAATGACTCCAGAAGAGATTGAAAGCTTGCTTCGACAGCAGCAAGCAAAAACAGCAAACGCAGGTCCTCAAAAATCTATCTTTAGAATGATTGTTGACAATGATATTGAGGCAATCAGAATTGATGAGAACAAAGAAGCCCTTGCAGTCTTGGACATCAATCCAATCTCAAAAGCCCATATTATAGTAATTCCAAAGCATGTTGTCGCGAAAACCTCTGCGATTCCAGCACAGGCATTCTCTCTGGCAAAAGCTCTTGGTAAGAAGATAGTAAATAAACTAAAAGCAAGAACAACTGAAATCCATACAGAAACTAAGTTTGGTGAAGCTATTGTGCATGTACTGCCAGTTTATGACGTGCCGGTGACACTGGAGTCGCCGCGCCAAAAAGCAGATAAAGAAGAGCTAGAATCAATTGCAAAACAGCTGCGCCCTGTAAAACGCATACCGATTATACGAATAAAGAAGCCAAAGAAGACCACGACGCTCCAATTGACACGGCGTATACCATAATAATAAAAGTAAGGATAAATGCAGGCGCGAAGGGAATTCCCTGCCGTATCAGTGTTCTCTTTCCTGCACTTCGCAGTACTTGTATATCTTTATGTGTTAATCCATGGACACTTGCAGGAATAGTTCTCTTTCCAACGCGCACTGCCTGTTCAAGCCAGTCTCCCTCGCGCAATGCGCTAGGAGGTAAGAGGACAAGCATACAGCTCTTCTCAAGAGCCTTGAGGTAGCAGAAGAGAGGTGTTAAGATAAACAGCAACCCAGCAGCAATTCCTAAGAGCAAGTCATTTCCAATTAGGAAGAGCAGAGCCACTCCAGTCAGACAGTACCAAGCCCACCGATAGGTCTGAAGATATGCCTTGAATGTATGCGAGAATAAGCGATAATTTCGGCGTACGAGAAAGATACTATAGACTAGAGTATAAACTGCCCCAAGCACAAAAAGTAGAATCAGAAAACCTAAAGTAAAGGGTATAACTTCGGCAAGACCTTGATATGGCAGCACTGCCCCTAATGCAATTAGCAGTTTTGCATCACCTCCAGCAAACACTCGTGTATAATAGAATGCATTCGCAAATACAAAGAATATGCCCAATCCCAAGAAACCAGTAAGCAGCACCATACCTTCTCCTGTCTCAAGATAAACAAATGTGCGATAAACCAGACCAAAGGCAAGAAGAGAGTAATTTAGCCAGTTTGCAATCTCTCGTGTCCTGCAATCCTGGACAAGTGCAAAGATAAGCCATAAGCCTGTAAGTGTAAAGAGAAAAGCATCCATCTCTAATAAAAAAGAATAATGTTTATTAAGGTTCGTATCTCTCTTCGTCTATGAAAAAAGAGGATGGCTCATTTCATAAAATGCTCTTCTGGGGCAGTATATTGCTCCTTCTTCTGCTCTCCTATTTTATCGTAAAGCCGTTTCTCATTGCATTAGCTTCTGCATTTATTGTCGCGTATATCTGCCGGCCGCTCTTCCTCTGGTTTAATAAAAAGCTCAATGCTAGTATATCTGCCCTGATATGTATAATTGTCGTTATCCTCATTATACTCATTCCTTTAACTGCACTTACAGCTGGAGTAGTGCGGCAGGCATACAACACTCTTTCTGATCAGACAGTGCAGCAGGTACTCTCCTCTTTATCAGAATATTCTCTAATTAAAAGTCTGCATCTGGATCTATTGCAGATTAAAAGCACAGTTCTTACTTTCATTATTGATGCAGCAGGAACAGCAGTTGCATACCTTCCTTCCCTCATCTTAGCAGTGCTTGTTTGGATAATTACTTTGTATTATATTCTCCTCAGATGGGATGCACTTGCAGCAACTTTGGAGAACTACCTTCCCTTTGAGCACAAAAGAGAGGTTGCAGCAGACATTGCAGCAGCAACAAAAGGCATGTTGCACGGAACCTTGCTTCTTGCACTGATTCAAGCGCTGATTGCAGGCATCGCCTTTTTCGCCCTGGGTGTAGATGCATATCTCTTATGTGCATCAGTCATCTTTGTCACAGCTTTTGTTCCTGCAGTTGGACCAGGACTTGTCTGGGTTCCATTAGCTATTGTCTACGGCTTTGCAGGCAATTATCTGCAGATGTCTGGCATCATTATAATAGGACTCTTCCTCGGTATCTATGTAGATAATGTTCTCAGGATAAAATTAGTAGGCAGAAAGACAAAAATACATCCAGTTATCATGCTCGTTGGTTTGCTCGGAGGCATTATGCTCTTCGGGCTGTTCGGATTTATCATCGGCCCTCTTATACTATACTATACACTCAAGCTTATTGAAGAAGGAAGCAAGTGAAGAACCCTATGGCATCAGAAGAAGAAAAGAAGAATATCATTATCTATAATACGATGAGCTTTGTAGACATCAGCTAATAAGAGTAGTGAAACTCTCCCCAGTAAGTCTCTCCTTCGGCAAATTAACCATGGTGGAGT
>JACPXY010000025.1 GCA_016196285.1 Candidatus Pacearchaeota archaeon
TATTTTCCAACTATCTTTCTTTAATTGAATTGCACGAAAACGATATGATTCTAATACTTCATGAGAAAGTTGTCTTCCTATGCCTCTTTTCATCACCTATCCAGGATAATCAATTATTTAAATCTATGGGCTATATCCTATGCAGTTATCTATATCATCGGTAATTTCGCCAACTTCGGCAGGCCATTCACCCATGCAGATGAAGATGCATATGTCTCCAGAGTTATGCAGAGCCAGACAGACAGAGTATTCGCAGTCGAAGCAGGAGGAGCATATATTGGGAATGCAGGCATTCATGAGATTTATTGGCCAGCACGAAATGCACGGCTCTCGCTGATTATCGGCAGTAAAGAACAGCAGGGTAGAGGATATGGCCAGGCAGCACTCAGAGCAATTGTCAGGATTGGTTTTGATGATCTGAATTTACACAAGCTCTGGCTGAAAGTCTTCAGTACAAACAAGAGAGGACTGTATATGTACGACAAACATGGATTCATCCGTGAGGGCACGATGCGACAAGAGTATTATCATAGAGGAGAGTTCCACGATATGATTCGTATGTCCCTGCTTCAAGAAGAATATCGCTCACTGCAGGAGACAGAACTCTGGAAAGACTTATGATTCGGCACACTCCCTTTTGCACCGTCGATATCATTGTTCCGTACAACCACGGCATAGTCTTGATTCAACGGAAGAATGAGCCCTTCAAAGACCACTGGGCGTTGCCTGGCGGGTTTCTTGATTCAGGAGAGACCTTGGAAGAAGCAGCATGCAGGGAGTTGAGAGAAGAGACAACTCTTGAGACAATTCCTTCGCATCTTATCCTCATAGGCAATTACTCGCATCCTGATAGAGATCCGCGAGGCCATGTTATCTCTCATGTATATCTTGCTCAGCACGTATCAGGCATGCTGAGAGCTCAGGATGATGCAAAGGCAATTAAAATATTCAGAAGAGTGCCAGAAAAGATGGCATTCGACCATCGGCAGATTATCGAGGAGTTCATACGTAAGCATCAAATATATACATATTTATTAAGCGCACAGGAGCAGGAACAGCATGCAGGATAGATACCGCGCAGTCCTGATTGGGTGCGCGCTCGGAGACACACTCGGCATGGCGGTCGAGGGATGGAAGCGCGAGCAGATTAAGAAGTATGTGCCTGGAGGCATTACACATCCAATTGATGCACTTCTTGTCAGAAATGAAGAAGGGAACGAAGTGCAAGAAGATGAGTTCGGCAAGCTCAAGTATTGGACGCGTGGATTGAAGGCAGGAGAGTGGACAGATGATACTATCATGACAATGGATATCGCAGAATCGATTGCAGAGCTAGGAAGAATCGATGTTACAGATATCACTCAACGCCATGTGAAGACCTTTGATTTCTATGAAAAGCCAGGCTCAGGAAGCCACGCATTTGGAGGCACCACGCGCAAGGCAATTGAGCTGATAAAACAAGGCACTTCAGTTATAAAATCAAGATTCTATGGCTGGCCGGGGAATGCACCTGCCATGAAGATGCACGCACTAGGTATGTATGCGCATGCAACAGGAGAGCTGATAGATGCAGAAAAGCGGGCACAAGAGATTGGCCAGATAACGCATCAGGATCCGCGCTCGCTCGCCTCCGGCATGATACAAACACGGTTGATTTACACACTTCTGGAGACGAAGATACCTCTTAATTTCAAAGACAGCATGCTTCTTGCCTGCGAAAGATATGAGGAGAGACTTACTACAGATCACAAAAAAGTTGAAGCAGGAACCCTGCTCGATAAATTGAGATGGGTAGCGCAGAATGAGCATGCTTCAGCAGATGAGGCGTTCACGTATTTAGGCGCCTCAAGCCAGGTTTACTCATCCTACCCTTTCACATTGTTCATGTTCCAGAAGCACTGGGACACTCCGATTAAAGGCTTGTTGGAAACAATCAATTACGGCGGTGATTGTGACACAACTGGTGCTATCTTCGGCGCACTTGCAGGTGCGCGTCATGGCATGGTCTTTCCAGAATCATGGCTTTCAGTTCTGAAGGAAAAAGATCGGCTCATGAAAGCAGCAGATTCAATCTACTCATGTAGGAGCAGACAATGATACATAGAAACATTTAAATAGTGTATATATAACACTAAGATATGAGACAAGCAAGATACATTGAAGCACCAGAGAAGTATGAAGGCCATGAGTACAGTCTCTTTATGGGAGGAGGTATCTCCGGCTGCCCTGATTGGCAATCTGATCTTGCTTCCCTGCTTAAGGATACTTCTCTTACCCTCTTAAATCCACGAAGAGCAGATTTCAGTCTCGCTGATCAAGCTGCAAGCAAGATGCAAATTGAGTGGGAATTCACTCATTTAAAGAAAGCAGATGCAATCCTTTTTTGGTTCCCAAAGGAGACGTTGTGCCCAATAACGCTTTATGAACTCGGAGTGTGGTCAGCCAGTGCAAAGAAACTTTTCATTGGCACTCATCCTGATTACAAGCGGGCGTTTGATGTTGAATGTCAGATTCAACTTGCGCGTCCTGAGATTGAAGTAGTGCATGATATACAGCATCTTGCCGCACAAGTGAAGGCATGGCTGCAGGAGGAAGGCAAGTATGGAATTTAAGAAGATAGCGATTCTACCCAAGATGACAGGACTCGAATGGGATATGCACAAGTATCGGCTCGGTCAACAAGAGATGATTGAGCAGTATCAGCGCACAGGCCGAGATGTCGAGCGAACACTAGAGAGCCATCATCGCCAGAAAGCGTATTTTGAGAAGCTTGCAGCTTCATTTTCTGGAGCAAAGATAATTCCTAGAAATGATTTGAATCACGAGCAGGTGGAGGGAATTGATTTAATCATGGTTTTTGGTGGGGACAATCATACAACCTACGCAGCGCATTTTACAGAGCGCATGCCTCATGTTCCGATTCTACCTATTAACTCTGATCCACTCTTAAGTTATGGTGCATTAACAAGCGCAAAAGGAGACGATATAGAAGACTTGGTCGATGCGCTGACGCATGGCAGGTATCTGATTGAGACTTGGCCTCGGTTGGAAGCAGTATTAAACAATAAGCCGCTCAGACCGCAAGCAGTTTCGGAGATATATGTCGGAAAGATCAAGAGGCGTGCCACTTCTCGATATAATATCTCACTCAGAGAGGTTACTGAAGAACAGAAATCTTCAGGCATCATCATTGCAACAGGAGCAGGAACCACTGGTTGGTATGATGCAGAATCTTGGATGTTCCATCCAAGGAATCGCCATGCTCCCAAAACAGGGCAGCAGGCATACGTCTTCGCAACAGCACTCTTCCCTGCTAATCATCCTTACAAACTGCGTGAAGCATCTCTTAATCAAGGAGACGTTCTAACAATTCAGAGTCTTAAAGATACATGCGAAGTTGCACTCGATCCGCAGGAAGAAGACATTGATACGTTTCCAATTTCACGCGGAGACCTTCTTTCAGTTAGACTTTCAGAGACGCCTCTGCGTGTTGTCACTCTCATGCCTAAGTGCATATCAGAAGATAGCTTGGAGCAGGATTCAGAATAGTTTTATATACCTTCTTGTGCTTTAAACACCATGAAAAACAGTCTTTCAGTGACAGTCGATATTGTAGTTTTTGGCATGCGCGACCGTGAGCTGAAAGTGCTGCTCATTAAGAGAAAGCTTTCACCATTCAAAGAAACTTGGGCAATTCCAGGTGGATTTGTCAAGCCGCAGGAATCATTGGAAGTTGCAGCCAGGAGAGAGCTGGAAGAGGAGACAGGTGCAAAAGGAGTATATGTTGAGCAGTTGTATACATTCGGAGATCCTCATCGAGACCCTCGAGGCCGTGTCATCACTGTTGCCTACTATGCGCTGACACAGGCAGATTCACTCAGCCTGCATGCAGCTACAGACGCATCTGACGTATGCTGGTTTCCAATCTCCAGAATGCCGAATCTAGCATTCGACCATAAAAAGATTCTGGAGTATGCGATTAAGCGCCTGCGCTGGAAGTTCGAATACACTTCAGTAGCATTCTCCTTGCTGCCGGAGAAGTTTACGCTCTCCCAAGTCCAGGATTTATATGAGATAGCGTTTGCAAAGCAGTTCGATAAGCGCAATTTCAGGAAGAAGATTCTCTCACTCAACATACTAAACAAGGAAGAAGTTAAGACTGATGTCTCTCACAGGCCGCCGCAGCTCTACTCGCTGAAAAAGAGAATTCCAGATATAATAGAAATCCTCAAGCCGCAGGATATCTAGTGCAATAATCTTTAAGTAGTATCTTCCAGCAGGAATAACATGAAAGAAATTTATACAAGGTATCAACAGCATTTGATAAGTCTGGATAACAGAGATGCTGAATTACTATACCATCTATCTTCCTGCTATCACGCAATAGTATCTTCAGCAGTTGATCCAGTAACAGTTCCGAATGATATTTTTCCAATAAAAGTAGCACGGACACGTTCCATTTTCTCGCGCATGTACTGGGACTGCCATGAGGATGAATCTGCAGCCCTGGAAGTTATGCAGAAGCGCATTGAGGGAGCAGGAGATGATATTAAGAATCATCTCAAACTGCATGAAAGCATGCTCGCAGGAATTACAGTATTCAGTCGAGAGTTTCATGCAAATAATCGTTCATCAGCATCTTCTGCTCTGAAGGATTTAATAGGAGAAGTGCAGAACTATGGTTCACTAGTACAAACGCATGAAAGAAACTTCTGCCAGTATTCTTTCCTCGATTATCCAACATGCTTCCCAGGTCATATCTTTCACATACCTAGCAGCAGCATTTTAAGAGCGCATGTATTCAACCAGACAAATGATAAAAGAGGATTCTATAATTCATTAGAACAATTCAAGAAAGTGCTGCAGGAGTTTGAACATGTGCAAGCACCGCTTCCTGCCCTCAAGCTCCAGACCATCATGGATTTGAATCCAGCGCCTATCAGCGCCTCGCTTGAAGGAAGGATTGCTCTAGCTAGACAATTGTTGGAGCGAGCTGGATTTCAGCCTTACGTAACAGTGCAATAATCTTTATATATCGCTTTTTGATGCAAGAATCATGAGTTTTGAGCAGATGATTCAGAGAATACAGGACAATCCTCAGAAAGTAGTTGCCTTAGCAACTCTTACAGGATGCGTGGCAGGATATGTCATGGGTAGATTTCATGCGTGGCTGAAGAATGAAGGAGCACATACGCCCAAAGCTGCTTCTGAGCTGAAGAAAGTTGAAGACACATCAGGAGATTCAGAATATGAAGCTCCTCCGCGAGGACCGCTCGAGACAGCTCTGCGAATAAATAAACTCACGTTAGTTCAGGGAACTGTTACAAATGTAAGAGGCGTACCAGGAGGCTATGCAGGTATAATCTCAGATGCAATGACAAAAGTACCCTTCTACTTCGACTACGACTCCATGCCTTCCCATGCCGAAGAAGGCCTTGTCAGAGTCTTGCTCGATCACGCAGAGAAAACTGGTCAGCCAGTCGAGTTTAAAGCATGCAGAGATGAAGACTTCGCTCTCCTTAAAGTTGAGACCATGAGGTACGCTTTAGACGGAACAGTGTACAAGATTTAATTTTTCTCTTTAAGATGAAGCGGGCACGGCCGCTCCTTCTTAACATGCAACAAGCATTTAGAGCAGTAGTAGATATCCCAAATGATGCCTCCAATACTCACATTTCCTTGAGCAGTAAAGCTATGCTTGCAATCTGCTATGTTCAGATTTTCATTGTCTTTGAGAAGGAGTTCTGAGGTCATCGTTTAGTCGAGATACTTCTCGATAAATGAACTGATGCAAGAGACGTAACTAAGAAAAAGGTAAAAAGTAAGCTAAGATGTATTAATCCAGAGGAGATTATGAGCGGAGATATATTTGAGATGGAAAAAATTAAAGCAATAAGATTAGTGTAAATACAGAGATATAGCCATTTAGAAGGTCTTACAAGGTTAGCATAGTCTTCAAATTTGCGGAGCCTATCATTAAAATCATCCACTTCTTTTATGTTTGGCCCTCGTTTGGCCAAGGCAATAAGTTCAGCTTTGAATTTCTCTCTATAATTATTAATGATTTCCTGAAATCTTGCTATAGATTCAGTATTTTGAGATATGAACCCAAAGAAAACAGAGACGAATGCTAAAAGACCAAGAGGGATAAAGATTCCCAAGTTACTATTTTGAGGGGTTAAAAAGTCTTTACCTCCCTTAAAGAATACCCACGCCATAAGAATAAATACCAATCCATTAATAATATTTAAAAGATTAAACGGATGAGGTAACTTTGATTTTTCTGTGATCTTCATCTTTCAATCTTATTCCCCGCAACCGCTTCTTGTTGTCTGCTTGCACTGTGTGCACACCATGGCGCAGTTGCCGAGTCGCTTTGCTGGCCCTCCGCACTGAGGGCACACCAGACCTTCATGACCAAAGTCAACAATCGTAGTCTGTTCTTCAGGCTCTTTCTTAACTTCAGGAGCAGCAAGCTGCGGAACTTCAACTTCTACTGTTGCAGCTCCTTGCCCAAAACGTGCCAGCATAAACTGGGATACATAGTCTACAATAGAGGATGCAGTCCTAATAGGCATGCTATTCTGGTCCAAGGTTCCAGGAGTATCATTCTTGACAAATCCAGATGGTTCAAATCTCTGATGCCTGAACTTTCTGAATAAGACGTCAACAGGAACCCCATACTGCAGATTCACTGAAACAGAAGTTGCCCATGCATCTACCAATCCATTAACAGTACTGCCTACTTTGTGCATAGTCAGGAATATCTCTCCTGGCTTTCCATCATCATAAAGTCCAACGGTCAAGTACCCTTCATGCCCTGTAAGCTCGAACTTGTGCGTGATAGACTTGCGCGTCTGAGGCAGGCGTTTGCGCTGTACTGCAATAACCACTTGTTGCTGCTGATTCTTTTTCTTGACCATCTCTCCATCAGTCTTCTGTGTGTTTAATGGCTGGCTTCTCTTCGAGTTCTCCCGATAAATAGCGACTGCTTTCAATCCCTGCTCCCAGGCATGAATATAAGCATCAGCTATATCCTTGATGCTGGAATCTTCCGGCATGTTGATGGTCTTGCTAATCGCACCAGAGATGAAAGGCTGGGAGACAGCCATCATTTTGATATGGCCTTGATAGTGGATTGCCCGCTGTCCCTTTGCAGGCTTGAACGCACAGTCAAAGACAGGTAGATGCTCTACATTGATTTCAGGAGCTCCTTCAATGGTGTCATTCTTGTCGATGTATTCAACAATCTTATTAATCTGCTCATCACTATATCCTAAAGTACGCAATGCCAAAGGCACTGACCGATTGATTATCTTAAGCATGCCGCCTCCAGATAATACCTTATATTTGACTAAGGCTATATCCGGCTCAATGCCAGTCGTGTCACAGTCCATCATAAACGCGATAGTGCCTGTCGGAGCTAATACAGTCATCTGGGAATTCCGGTAGCCGAATTTCTCTCCTAATTCAACAGCATCAGTCCAGCAATCCCAAGCTTCATTCGCCAGATAGCGCAGTGAGTCAGGCATTGCTTCAACATCAATCTTTTTCACAGAATCTCGGTGCATTCGCATTACTTGAAGCATAGAGTCTTTGTTCTTGTTGTAGCCTGGGAAAGGTCCAACCAGTGCAGCCAGTTCTGCAGAAGTCTTGTATGCTTCTCCGCACATGATTGCAGTAATAGCTGCAGCGACTGCCCTGCCTGAGTCAGAATCATACGGCAGTCCAAGGCTCATTAGCAAGGCGCCGAGATTTGCATATCCCAATCCAAGTGGTCTGAAGTCTCTGCTGTTCCGAGCAATCTGGGCAGTAGGATAGCTGCTTCCATCGACTAATAAATCCATGGCAATGCTGAAGAACCTGCACACACTCTTGAATTTCTCAACATCAAACTTACCGTCATCAGTCCTTAACTTCAGAAGATTGATTGAGGCGAGGTTGCATGCACTATCATCTAAGAACATATACTCGGAGCAGTTGTGGGTGGTGATGCCATTAGCAACAAATGTATGTGTCATGGGTTCAGTAAGATCATAAACCTCTTCCACTCCAATATAATCTAGAGATTCTACGGCATCGATCGGATAATCTTTATAAGCAGTGACCTGCGCATTTAACTGCTGCAATCGTGCTTGTTTTGGCGATTCAGGCATAAATCCAATTGCTTTCTCAAAGAGAATTCTGCTCGAACGGCTAATACGAAGAGAATGCATCTCTTTGACAGGGCACTCGCGCATTCCACCTTTTCCATCGGGCAGCAAGCTGACTGATTTTCCAGCTCTTCTATTCATATACAATTTGCTCTTAATACCGAAACCAAGCAGCATGAGTTGCACATCTTTCACAAGCTGCAGACTGGTCGAGTCAAATGCAACATACTGTGACTTGGCTCCATAATTCGCAACTGTTCCATCTGCGGTAAACAATCCTTGCAAGACATATTTTTGAGCGCTGAGAGGCAGGGCAAATAGAGCATCAGAGATTCGCTTTTGGTCTGCAAGCTGAGCAACATCAACATATTGAGAGAACTTCTTTAGCAGAGTAGTGTTAGTTATTACATATTTAGCAGAGGTAGGAATTATCTGCACCGTTGCAGGAGTATTGTGATGAGTGGCTTGTTCATAATTTGTCGATACATACTCTGCGAATTTCTCGACGATAGGAGCTTCAGTTGGTTTGTTCATAGTGAATTGTATCATCTGATGAGCTGCCTTGCCGCCGCATCCATCTCCAAGACAAACTCCCAGCATCTGGTGGAAAGTAGGATCAGCTACTTCAGTTAGAGGAGCAACAGGGCGAGCTGGAAGCAAGATTCTATCATCTCTCGTTAATTCTCGAGCCTCAACAAAACCGCGGTTTACAGTATAGACTTTATGATCAGCAGTGAGCTTGAGTTCATATCCACTTTCAGTGGTTAGTTTGTAAACTGGTTTTTTTCCAGTCTTGAATGAACCATCAATCTCAGCCTCTTGAACAATACCAGTATTAGTAAGAATGGTTGTCTTCTGATCTAAAAAGGCGTCAATTCGTGTCCACTTCCCATCTTGAGTTAATACTTTAGTATCTCCAGTAACGCAAGGGTTGCTTGCATTGATTCTTCCTGAATTCTTGCACGTATGCCATGTGTTGATGGTAGTATCATACTGCATACCAGGGTCGCCACAAGTCCAAGTTCCTTCAGCGATTTTCATCATAATCTCTTTGGCCTTGAGAGTTTCAATCAGCTCGCCGGTAGTGACGGACTTAGTCTGCCACTCTTTATCCTCTCTGGCTGCTTTAAGAAATTCATCTGATGCCCTGACAGACATATTGCAGTTCTGGAAGTAAATGCTTGAATACGCGTCTCCATTCATGCCTCCTGAGTAGCCTGCCTCTATCAATGCCCAGGCTTTCTTTTCTTCTTTTTGTTTTGCCTCAATAAACTCCATGATGTCAGGATGCTCTACATTGAGAATTTCCATTTTAGCAGCTCTTCTGGTTTTTCCGCCTGATTTGATGATATTTGCATAAGCATCATATCCTTTCATGAAGGAAACAGGACCTGAGGGTCTTCCGCCGCCCGTCAGTTTCTCCTTGGAACTGCGCAAAGGAGAGCGATTAGTGCCGGTTCCAGAGCCTGCTTTAAAGAGCACTGCTTCAGCCTGTTGCACATTCATAATTGATTCCATGTTATCCTGAATGCTTTGAATAAAGCAGGCAGAGCACTGTGGCCTATCATCAGTCTTAAGGACAGGGACAATCATGTCAGTTGCCGCATCCCACTTCCACGCACTCACGCCGCCAGCTTGGAGATTATATTCCTGGATTCCTACATTGAACCAGACCGGTGAGTTGAATACAGCAAGCTGGTTCAAGCAGATAGCAGCAATCTCATCTCTAAGTACATCAGAATACTCTTGGATAAAGTATCCTTGTTTGACTGCTTGTCTGCCGATAAACCTGCTGACTCTGCCGACAATCTTCTCAATACTATCTTCTCGTTCTCCTTTTGCCTGGTCGCCCCAGAAATATTTGCTTGCCACTACTTTAATTGCCAAAGGGCTCCAGAAGTCAGGTCGCTTCACACCAGGCTGTACAAATATCATCTTTCCCCGGTCATCTGTCACTTTTACATCCTCAGAAAGCCACGTAATTGGCTGCCCATAGATATTGTATTCAAATGGATTCTTTCCTTCATATGTAAACGTACGAGATAGCGGGAACTTGCCTGCCAATAACTGCTGGAGTCGTTCAGGAGTCATCAGCATGCACCTCCATGCAAATCACGTTCTCACCAGCTTCTTGATCTCATTCTTGAAATCAGAGATATCAGTGAAGTCTCGATATACTGAAGCAAACCGGATATAAGCCACCTTGTCAACCTTCTTGAGCTCTTTAGAGACCATCTCGCCAATAAAGGTCGAGGGCACCTCTTTCCCCTTCTTCCTGAGCTTATCTTCTATGGTTATAATCATCTTGTCGATTCTTTCAGTACTGATAGGCCGCTTTTCGCACGCTTTCTCAATACCTCTTTTTAATTTATCCCGGTCAAAGTCCTCTCGCCCTCCATCCTTTTTGATGACTCTTAAGCGAACTTCTTCCACAGCTTCATGGGTGTTGAAGCGCTTTTCGCACTTCAGGCACTCACGTCTTCTTTTTGTTCTCCCGACTGCATCACGCTTGTCAATCACTTTGGTTTCAAGGTGTTGACAGTAAGGGCATTGCATCCGAGGGTCACCACAATATCTTGTGTTTTTCTTTCCAAGAAAACACAATCCATTGTAATAATAACTTCCTGAACACGAGAGCATATTTAAATATTTCTATACTTTTTGTTTTCTCGACGACAAATAGGAAAAAAATTTCTGTCTTACTTTCTGAGTGATACTATCCAAAAGGCAAGCGATTTATAAACAATTACCGAGAGTTTATATAGAATGAGTCCATCAAGTATCATGCAGACCAAATTCAAGCGCCATCAGTCTGTCACAATCTTGCAAGCCCCTGATCCTGAATATGTAGAATACTATGGAGATGCGGTGCCAATCATTCCAGGAATGCACGGGAGAATTAATATTCTCCTACCAAACGGGCAGTATCATGTAGAGATTCTTGATGAACACGGGGAGTTGCTTGCCTACGCACCTTTTAACGAAGAGCAGTTAGAGGCAAGAAAGGAAGCCTAACGCTTCTTCAGCTTCTTATGCAATAAGCGCTTCCGCCTGGATTTTCGTACCTGCTTTCTCATATCCTTCTCTCGCATAAAGGACTTTTAAACCTTATTATGTTTCAATAGGTAAACTTTGTAAGATAATTAGCTAAATCTACTTACTTTTTTACAGAAATCACTTAAACTTCAATAGTAGAAGCCACGACAGAAAGAGACCCAATAAGTAAAGCCCAATTACAAAGAGAAGTAAAGTCCCTCTAGCTATATCTTATGGATTGTAACCTAAAATTATTGATATTAAGATAGCAGTCATTAAACCAGCTACAAAATTGGGAGCATAACTTTTCCAAACTGCTTGTATATTCATAACGTATTCATAACTTTCAGCCGTATATACCTATCCGGATAGACAGGAAGGTTTAAAATCTAATAATTAGCAGATACAGCATGGACTTACGAGAGTATTATTATGAGTTAAATAGGGGCATAGAGCATCATTCTTTTATCAGAATTACATTAAATCTTCCAGAATTAAAGGTAGTTTTTGATACACAGCTTCAAGAAGAAGGTCTTGTAGCACTTGAGGAGCTGAGTTTGAGATCTACACAACAAAGGTATAATCTTTCATATTTAGGTCATTTTGATAAAGCTTTTGATACTTTCTTGAAAGAAAAATCAGCACAAGTCAGACCTAAATTCATTCAAGAATGGGCTGATGATATACAGCGTAGGAAAAGTAAAGGTAAAGTTCAGGTATATTCTCCTGCTCGTGAAGAGATTTATGATGAGATAATCTTGCTTTCTTCTCCAGTTCTTACTGAATTAGAAGCAAGAGCAGGAATCAGATACTGTATCAAACGCTTTGAAGAAAAAGCAGAGAAACTTACAACTTTCCGTTAAATGCAACATATCCTTTATCTTCATAAATCTTTCGCGTAATCTTCTTTCCCCTTGCGCGTTTATTCCAATCATCAACGTATCGTCTATTTGCTTGGTGATAGAGCAAATCATCAATAAAGATGGTTTTTGTCTGGGCATCATAGTGCCATGCTACCCTAATCATGGTATGTCCTTGAGGCGAGATGCTGAAATCGCCAATCTGTTCCTGCTGCCGCGCTTCCGGATTGCGGGCAATTCGTTGAATCTCATTAAGAAATCGTTCTCGATTAGCAAAGACATAGGGGTCTTTTTTAGCCCGCTCGAGCGCTCCATTAGAGATGTACAACCGAGATGAAGCATCTTCATTCTCATCAGCACGTGAATGCTTCTCTTCTTTCTTTTCATTTCTTCGCAGGGCTTTATTATAAGTATGCTTTTCTTCTTCAGTTAGTCTTTCATACTTCTCATCTCCAATCATCCCAATTAATCTCGATTCTCTATCACGCCATGATTCCTGTGATACCGAGAGAATAAGAATCCCTCCAACAATCAAGAAGATAGCAATCAGAGAGCCAAAATGCACATCTGCTCCTGCAAATACCACATACCCTGTTATAGTCTGAAAAGAGTTCAGTGCAAGGATAGCTCCGAATAAAATGAATGAGCTGCCAATAACTCTTAACACCCTTTGTTGCATAATCGTTTAGAGTCCGAGATTACTTAAATCTTTTCTTAAAACCTTCACCACAGAGCTTAATTCTTGGATGGTAGTGTACTCGCTCAAGACAAACCGGATGCTTCCTTGTATCTGCTTGTTCGATAGCCCCAATGCCTTTAATATTCTATTCTCGCTCTTCTGTTTTGTCAAACACGCACTCCGCGCTGAGCACATAACGCCTTCTTCAGACAATGCAATCACGAGCTGTTCAGCCTCAATTCCTAAAAAAGAAACATGGATGTGGTTATAAAGCCGCTGCTTTCTGCTTCCGTTGATTTTCCCGCCAAGCTTCTCAAGCTCCTGCATGAAGAAGTCGCGCATCTTGATAATCTTGTTGCCTATATTTCTCTTCTTCATTAATTCCAGTGCTCTCGCAAATCCGACAATACCTGGCACATTCTCAGTGCCTCCCCGCACTACTCTCTCCTGCCCGCCGCCGTAAAGCAAAGGCTCAATTTTAATTCCAGGACGCACATACAAAAATCCAATTCCCTTCGGTCCATGAATCTTATGCGCGCTTGCAGAAAGCAAGTCAACTCCCCATCGCACATCAATTTTTGTTTTGCCAAAGCTCTGCACAGCATCGGTATGAAAGAATACATCTTTCTGTTTGCAGAGCCGCGCAATCGCCTCAATATTCTGCAGCACTCCAATTTCATTGTGCCCATGAATCACAGACACCACTAATACCTGCTCATCAATCTCCTCCCCCAATCTTTTCATATCCAAAAGACCTTCACAGTCAATCGGAATCTCAATAATATCATATCCTTGTTTTTTGAGCACCATGCACGGCTCATAAATCGATGCATGCTCAAGTGCAGAGACAATAATCTTCTTCTTTTGAGGATATGCCTCCGCCAATCCGAACAGCGCAAGGTTATTCGCTTCACTTGCTCCAGAAGTAAAGATAATCTCAGAAGGCTTTGCATTAAGCTCACTAGATAAAGCAGTTTTTGCCTTTACTACAAGCTTTAGTGCTTCTTCCCCAAATGCATGTGGAGAGCTCGGGTTGCCATACTCTTTAAGCATAACTTCATTCATGACCTCAGCAACTTCAGGATATACCTGCGTGGTAGATGCATTGTCAAGATAGATGAATTTCATGGAAGAATAAGCTCATGAGCTGTTTAATATCTTTCTAGTCGTGTTTTAAGACAATACTATTAGATACAGATTCGCTTGCAGATGGAGTTAACTCAAGTGCTCGTAAGTATGGTGCTGCTCTTCCCAGTTCTCCCTTCAATATGTATAACTCACTCTTATCTTGATATACTCTGCGTAATTCAGGATTCTCCTCTAATAACTGGATGTAAGATCGAAGCAGGGCATCCTGCGCCCGTTCATGTACTTCTCGCCAGCGAGCAGTATGCAGAAGAGAATGAATCCAAGGAATTCCTTTGCCAATCGTCTCTGATTGATAGGCGAGTGCTTCATCTCTTGAGAGCTCGCGCATCTTATCAGAAGGTATCTTTTTAAGGCGCAGATACTCGAGGTCAGATATCTCTTGTGCAGAGGTTGTCTCCCAGTTTAAATATTCGTCAGGGGAGAAGTGCCAGCGTATAAACCAATGGCCTGGCAGGTCAACGACACTAAGCGGAAGGATGCATCGTTCTGCAACGCCGAGGTAGATTAGCGAATACAGGTCGCAGTCAAGCTTCTTGCTTCGCAGCCCTTTATAGAGAAAGTTCTGTTTTTTAGTCTTGTATCCATCATGCCTAATCGCTTGTGCAATCTGCGAGAGCACCAGCAGCGCCTGCTCTCGCGTATAAGCAGGTCGCAGGGTAAGTGAGCGCTCGATACTAGTTAAAAGAGTATCCAATGTAGTAGTATCACCTTCCTGTGCACCTAATCCTTGCTCAATATCAAGTGCATAATGTGCACTCGTCGGATTGTTTTTCTGGTAGACAAAAGAAGGATGAGGCATCCGCGTCTCATTCATCTGAGGAGAAGCACACCCGCTCAGCAAAAGTCCCGTACTTAGCAGCGCAGCAAGGCTCGTTTGTTTCGTAAAACGCATACTCTCACGCCTTATAAGGTCTATAAAAATCTTACGCACACCCGCTCAATACAGCAAGCTGCTCAAGAGTCTGCGTTCCATACTGTATCTGCCCATTAATCTTCCAAGCAGGAACTCCTTCCAATGCAGAACATGCAGCTGGTTCTTGCGCACAATCTACATAATTGATAAAGCGGAAAGCAGAACTAAAAAGCTCCTTCTGATTCTGGCAGTGCGGACACGTTTCAAGCCCATACATTGTGGCTCCTTTGCTAGTAAGGCACTGAGCAATCGCTGTCTGCTCGTCTTCACTGACACTGAAACCAGTAGTTTTAGAGATCCATTTGGTTGCAGATACAAAGGCAAAGGCAAGCACAATCACACCAAGCAGAGTTAGAAATACCTTATACTTGGTCTCCATATAATCTTCAAGGAAGAAGACTTTTTAAGAGTTTGTATCTGTCAAGCCGTGTGCAATCCACAGACATATGTCACCCCTAAATTATTTTAGTAAAATCAAAGTAAACTTGAGCAGGAGTTTTCTTTTCTAAACTTGTATGCGGTCTAATATGATTATATCTCATTCTAAAAA
>JACPXY010000008.1 GCA_016196285.1 Candidatus Pacearchaeota archaeon
ATCTGTCTGGCATGGTGTATCAGCACTATCAGCACAATCAGGGCTGTTATCATTATTTGCATCTTTTAAACATTCATTCCCTTTCCATCTACACTTCCCCCTGTTACATGCGTCTCTGCTTGGAAGGAAAACAGTAGCTGAGCCGCATCCTCCTGGTATCTCAAAGTTCTTGCCTCCTGTGCATGTCTCTTCATCTATATAATCCTCACATCTTGTTACAGTTCCTGAATCACATTGCTGGCACGAATTCTCAGCGGGATTTGAATAGCAGTCCCCTAATCTTGAGCATAACCCATTAAGGCAATAGAGATTCCCAAATAACTGATTTCTGCTATCACATAGGTTACATTTATCTGTTCCTGTATAGCCTTCAGGATAACATACCCCTTTCCCTAACTCGCCATAAGAAGTTGAGAACCATTTACATTGAGTCTTTCTTGTCTGGCCATATAAACAATTATCACTTAAGCATGCACTCTCTGAATTATAGTCAAAACAATTTCCATCAGTCTTACAATTAAAGCATTTATCAATTGTTGTAGCAGAGTAATCATAATAGCAGAATCTTCTTTTATTATCTGAAAGGTTAAAAGTGCAATTTAAGCTCCCTCCATAATAACGCCTGTCATAATACAACCCTAAGATGTTAGGCAGCTCTATTGTTGGATAGGGGCTTATCCCTAATGTTTCACAATTCTCTCTTCTTGCACACTCTGTGGCTCCTGGTGAAGGTAAAATACAAAAGCCAGAAGGAAACTTAACAGAACAGTCCTCATCAATAACAAAGCGATTCTCATTGGTGCAATGTACTCTCTTTGTAAAAACCGGCTCAATTTCATTGCCAGAATTAACACAAAATGAAAATTTATCATTCATGCTCCCATCGCAAATATCATCCCCGGTTGTAACGGCAACAGATGTTGTGTTAGTTACTCCAGAAGTTGAGACTGCGCTCAGGTTATACAGATAATCATTCCCCCACTCTAAACCTGAAATGTCATCGTAACTATAAATTGAATTAGGGAACACCTGAACAAGGATATTATCTCTATATAACCTAAATTCAGCTATGCTCCCTGCTGGGCATGGATGAGACCATCCTATATTAAACACTGGGCTCCCAATAATATTTACAACATTCAATCTTGGTTGTGGAAACGTATCTGGTTTGCTGCAATCAGTTATTTTTGGCTCTAATCTGAAATCCTGAATTGTAACAGAGCCTGAATCCACAGTTAAATTAACTGTCATTTCCTCATAATCAGCAGAAGAGGCAGTTATAAGATAGTTTCCACGCGGCAATGAAATATTATACCCTCCATCTTCATCAGCAGGAAATCTTCCTGCATCCCTATACGTAACAGTTTTAGCAACAAGCCTTTGGTCGGGCAGCCTTGCCATAATCTCAATACCATTCAACAGCCCATTTGTTTTTGCATCATAAACATACCCTTTTAGAAGCCCGTTATTCCCAAGACAAGGTATTGTTGAGATAATCCTGTTACAACAATAAAGCCTGCTCTCCCCAGATGATGGTGAAGTATCCCAATAGTCGCTATGCCTTATACCTTCTGATTTACAATAACACATTGTGCCTCTGGAATCAGACACATCTGTCTCCCCTATCTGTTTATTAAGCAACGTTGCCGCGCCATTTATACACTCAGGTATATCTGTTGCAACACCATTACAGCATTTTTGGTCAGGCAGCCCAATACCTGAATCTCCTCTTTTACATGTCCAATCAAGATTAGTGTAATAAGTTCCCAGAGCCTCTTGGTTATTTATATCCCTGCACTGGTAATCAAACAACACACATTTTCCGGTTCCTGTTATTGTATCAGTTCCGCATCTCTCAAACCTGCAATTCTCAGTACATCCGCTTCCTGCTGCTCCATTTAGCGATACCCCTAAATCACATTCCTCTCTGTTTGCAGAATCTACAAGATTGTTCCCGCAATCAGGTGAAGCAACCAATCCTTCTATAGGCACCAAATCAAAATCCAATTCCATCTCTATGCCTGCCTCTCCTTTAACAGGTTTTATACCAGTAATAAATCCCTTTGCATATCCTGTAAAAGTATGTGTTGTATTAATAACGCCCTCAAATCTGTAGTAGCCTTCAAAGTTGGTATAAGTATTTCCCTCAGAAAAAGACACATACGCAGATGAGATTGGCTTTCCTGATGATGCATTCTTTACATAACCATGAATAATTCCTGTTGTTGTTTTAGTAATTAACGTAATGTTTAATCCGACTGTTTGGTTATCAATCACGACCACATTCTCAGAAACAGGCTC
>JACPXY010000024.1 GCA_016196285.1 Candidatus Pacearchaeota archaeon
GTTACCTCAGGCTTTCCTTTGGTAAGTGTTCCTGTTTTATCAAATACAATTATCTTAATCTCCCTCATAGTCTGAATTGCCTCTCCTTTTCTGATTAATATCCCCCTTTTCGCACCCATCCCGCTGCCGACCATCAGAGAGATAGGAACTGCCAACCCTAGTGAACACGGGCACGCAATCACAAGAACACTAATTGCAATGCTTAATGCTCTGCTTATCTCTCCTGTAAAATACCACCAATTTGCAAAAGTTAGAACAGCAACAGCCAAGATTATAGGAACAAAAACTCCGGTTATCTTGTCAGCAAGCTTCTGAATAGGAACTTTCGTTCCCTGTGCTTCCTCAACTAATTCGATAATATGTGCAAGAAACGTGTCTTTTCCTATCTTGCTCGCTCTTACATATAAAACACCATCCTGATTTATAGTTGCCCCAATAACACTGCTTCCTTTATTCTTTTCAACAGGCATACTCTCTCCTGTTACCATACTCTCATCAACACTGCTCTCTCCTTTTAGAACAATTCCATCTGTAGGAATCTTCTCCCCAGGTCTTACAATTAAAATATCATTAACTTTAACCTCAGATATCGATATCTCTTTTTCTTCTTTTCCTTGGAGAACTCTCGCTTTCTTTGCCCCCAATTCCATTAATTTACGTATCTCTTGTGAAGCATGGCCTCTTGCTCTTGTCTCAATGTATTTGCCTGTTACAAAGATAGCCATAATCATTGCAGAGACTCCAGAATAATCCGCGACAATGCCTGTAAATGACAAGATACCGGTAAGGTACGCGATAAAAGTACCAAGCGCAATCAAGGAGTCCATATTAAAATAGAAAGTGAATACTCCTCTGAATCCAGTCTTTAAGGTGCTAAATCCGAATAAGAAAACAACTGGGAAAGCCAAAACAAGCAAAACAATGCTCATAATGCTCTCAGAGAAGAGGTCTACCATGAATATTCTCTGAAGAATCATCAATAAACCAATTGGAAGTGCAAATATCCAGCTTCCAACAAGTTTCCTCTTCCACCTGCGCAGCTCACGAGCCTCTATAGACTCGTCTGGTTTCATAGTATGGCGTTCATTATTCTGCTTCATCTCTCAAGTGGGCGTTATTCAATGCTCAACACAGTATACCCTGCCCGTGCAACTGCTTTTCTAAGGTCTTCATCCTCGACTCTTTCATCAGCCTCAACAATTCCTTTATGAGTCAGTATATTTACGTTAACTTTCTCAACACCTTGAACTTTTTTCAAGCTTTTCTCCACATTGCTCGCGCATGATGCGCAATGCATACCTTCAATCAAGAGTTTTATCTTCCTCGTCATAATTCACTATTGGAAGGAAGGGAGATTTATAAGGTATTGTATGAAACTAGTTTCTAGAAAAGTTATTAAATTACAGTATCAGATACTCTCATGGAGAATAAGAATGTCGGTTATTTAATGCTAGGAATCTCAATACTTGTAATATTCATAATCTTTCTCTTTAATAATGCCATGAAAGATATAATTGACCAGGGGCGTCCATTAGTTGCAGAGCATGGCGGGACTTTTTGCCCAGCGTACGGAACAATAAATACTCAAACTTACTTGTCTCTAGCAATAGCAGGAATTCTTATCGTTATCTCCTTATTTCTAATCTTTTCAAAGCCGAATTATAAGATAGTAATAAGAAAGATAAAAGACAAGCCAATAAAGAAAGAGGTAAATCTTGGAGAATTAAATAGGGAAGAGAAGCAAGTTTATGAATTAGTAATGGAGGATAAAGCGGTATTTCAGTCAGACATCATCGAGAAACTCTCGATGGGCAAAGCAAAAGTCACCAGGATTCTAGATAAGCTAGAGGGCCTAGGAGCGGTGGAGAGAAAGAGAAGAGGATTGACGAATATAGTTGTGTTAAAGTAGCAGACTGAAGTTTATACTAATTCCTTCAATATCTGTTATTCTTCATATCTCTTCTGAGGCCTAAGAAACACAATGAAGAGAATAATTAGTATAATGATAATCGCTCCCAGAATGCCCACAATAATCAGGAATGTCGCATGGTCGGAATCGCGCAAGGACCTATCAATAAAGTTCTCAGGCAAGGAAATCACAAAGAATCTGGATGCTACTCCGACAGAGCTGCCATATTTTACTGCTACAGCGAAGACGTATTCGTCGCAGTCAGTCTCATCAGAAATGTCCAAGGAGAGCGTTGTCTCAGTAGTTCCGTCAACGACAATAGTCTCGCTTGATGAGGAGATTTCGCCATCGTGTATCTTATAGACTTTATACTCAAGACGAACCTTGCTAGGACCAAGCTTCTGCGTCTTGTTCGAGACAAGATCAAATATCTTTGCCTGCCCGACCACTTTGTCGCCGGGATTCACTTCAGTATAGACTGGAGGTATCTCAAGATTAACATCAAAGAAGACATCTTTGGCCTCAATCTCAAATATCACTGGAATATGGAATCGTTCTTTCTTATTGGTAGAACCTATCCACCCAGTGTATACTCCTGGCTTAAGACCCGTACTATTAAAATAAGCTGAGAATAATCTGGTTTCCCCTTTATTAAAGATAGTCTCATGTTCACTTAAAGTCACACCACTAACAGTGCTTTCCAAAATGAACTCTCCTCCGAGCTCGCTTGTCAGACTGAAGTTCTTAAGAGCAGAACTTCCTTCAGGCAGCGATACTTTCAAAGGCAGATGGTGTGTGGCAATCTCGCAATGGTGAGCTGAAGCGAGCGAGATAAAAAGTATAATCAGAGCCACAAAACAACAGATGACCGCCCCCTGTTTCATGAGGTTAGATGCATAAAGTACTTTATAAAACCTATTTCTATTCAACTATCAATGTTCCAGTCCCCATACCCATTGAGCAGGCAAAGGTATAACTTCCTTTCTTATTCAGTGCAAATTCAACATAATCGCTCGGCGTTTTAAGGTATCTTGAAACTCCAAGCTCTCTTATTGTAAAGCTTCTAAAACAGCCATACACGCTTGAATCAAGGTATATTCTAGCTGTCTCTCCAGCTTTTATGTTTATTGTCTGAGGATAGTAATTGTAATTCTTCATTCCCAAGGTTATCTCATTTATTTCTTTACTATCTTCTATAGTCTCAACAGCATCTCCCGAGAGATTGTTATCTCTGGAATTGTTATTAAAAAAGAAAGATCCAGCTAATAATAAAACAATAAAAGTCAATGCAAGATAAAATGTTGTCTTCTTCATTTTCATTGGAAAAGTAAACTCCTTGGTCCAAAGACCATAAGCCAGATGCTTAGTGCAGTCAGAATAAAGCTAAGAACAATAGTAATAAACTGCCCTTCTTTAATTTTTACCTCCAGATTTCTAGACTCATTGTAAATCATATAATTTAATCCAAATAAGATAAATCCTGAAATTAAAAAGACAATAACACCTGCGCTTTTCAGATGGTCATTGAACATCATCAATGAAGTCATTGCTCCCATCAATCCTCCCATGAAGCCAGCCATAGTTCCTTCCAATATCCCCATTATCCCGCAGCACTTTCCATTGTAGATTCCAAATCCAATTCCAACTGCCATCCCAAAGATACCTCCAACAAACATTCCATTAGTTGAGCTTACAAAGAATCCAGGCAAGAATCCAGAAATCATTCCCAGAGTCATACCAATCATCATTCCAGACATACATGGTAACTCTTTAAATGCCTGAACTTGTCGTACAGCAGGAAGCAGCAGTGCATAGCTAACAATAAGAAAAAAGAGAAAGAAAACATAGTTCTGAGAAAAGCCGTCAAGACTTTTGAGCTTTAGATAAAATAAAAAAAAAAAGAGGAGGAAAGAGGTAATTAAAGAAGAGAATATTGTTTTAACTATCTCGCCCTCAACCTTATCCCCTTTCAGTGCGCTTAAAAATTGTGCGAAACTCATCTACTACTAACTATATAGGAGCTTAAAAACCATTGGCTAAAACTAGTTTCAGACAGGATATGGATGAATAACACATGACTAGAATAGATTTGATAGATTATGCCTGCGAGGTATAAGTAATCATAATCGAGTCATGATCTCTCATGACATACGAATCAATCTGCTCTGGCTGCCCATTGACGCGCATCTCCAGGATTCCTGAGTCAGTGCATGTATCAAAGATGCACTGGTTCGTCAATGTTTCTCCCCAGACTTCAAAGAATTCAGTCAATCTGAAGCCGCGTGCGCATGCTCCTTCGATGTGAATCTGTCCAGAAGCATCATGGGTGTGTAATGGCCTCATAAAGTCTTTTCCAGTACCGATATTAGCTGGAATGAGTTGTTTCTGTCCGTCAATTAGAATCTCAAGGTCAGCATGGATATGCAAGGCAAGATTTTGGTGTGAGCCGATATCAATCTCGCTAGGAGGAGAGGTTTTGCAGTTAGGCACAGAGGAGAATAAGGCGTAGCCGCCAAGCACAAAGAGAATAAGCACAATGCCTCCGATTATCCAGGATTTTTTAAAGGTACGGGAAGGAATCTCTACTTTTTGCGGTCCAGCGTGCTTTGCAGAGATATGCTGCTCAAGTCCTTCTTGATTCTTGAAAGTTCTCTCGCAGATATCGCATCGTACTTTCATGCTGAGAACTAAGCGAGTGCAGCATCAATAGCTTGCTTGAATGCAGAGTAGGGCTGTGCACCTGAGAGCTGTCGACCGTTAATGAAGAAGCTCGGAGTTCCCTGTACACCTGCTGCACTGCCATCAGCAGTATCTTCTCTCACCTCATCAGCATACTTCTGAGAGTCCAAGCATGAGTCAATATTATATCCTAACTCATCAGCCCACGCCTTCATGTTAGCAGTGCTGAGTGTAGCCTGATTCTCAAATAAAATGTCATGGTAGGCAAAATATGCATCATCGCCGCCCTTTTCTTTGACACATTCTGCAGCAAGTGCAGCAGGCAAAGCATTTGGATGGAAACTCAATGGGAAATCTCTGAAAACTAATTTAACTTTTCCGGTGTCAATATACTCCCGCTTCAGTTGAGGATACGTCTCAGTATAGTGCTTTCCGCAATATGGGCACTCGTAATCAGAAAACTCAATAATAGTTACTGGCGCATCAGAATCACCAAGAACAGCATCATCATCTGCATCAACATTTGCTGCAGTTACTCCAGAAGGAGAAGGATTTGTCCCTGTGTTGACTGCATACCCAGTCGAATCTCCTTTGGTGAAGAATACAATCGCGCCAACAACTAACAATGCCAGCAGAACGAAAGTAGTATATTTCCACAAGCTCTCTTTTTTTATTGTGATTGTCTCCTCACTCATCCAGATTTCTTTTTCTCAGAACTATTTAAACGTTTGCATGAAAAAAGAGTATTTGATACTCTGAATATAGATAATCCAAGGATACCCAATGCAAGAACTGAAAGCTCTAAGCCCTTGAAAGGCAGAGTTGCAAAGCTCGCACTCAAGCCAAGCAGCGCCGCAAGACCAATGCCACACGAGGCGCATCCAGGAACAAGGAAGCCGAGAAAAAGTGCAATCGAAGAGAAGACACCCGCTCGCGCACTTGTCTCTCGCGTGAATTCAAACTTATAGAGCATCAATGCTATGAGCATACCTGTCAGTATGCTTATCAAGATTAAGGTAACTGCACTGCTCACAGGCATTACCTTCCAGAATCCTGCGAGAATATTAAATACAACTATGCTCCCTGTTGAGATGCCTAACTCAGAGATAGCTGATACGATAGTCCTCCAGCTCGTGATCAGCGCATTCAGGATGTAGAAGAGCAGTGCAGCGCCTGCAAGCACCATCCAGTATTTCCTACGGGAGAAAACTTCTTTCCAAGCAGAGATGACAGTAGAAGAACTCATAAACGTTTTCTCCTTTGAGGAGCCCTTCTGCCGAGGATGAGCCAGAGAGCCAGGACGAGATAGATTCCGAGGACGAAAGGATTATGGAATATAAGTACGCCCAGCAGACGCTCTTGTGTCACAAAGTTGCTTCCTGAATCACTAGGTAGGGTGATGAAGTACGATATGCCTAGCAGAAAGAGAATACACGCCCCTAACGCTCTTTTCCATTGCATATGCCAGCAAAAGTACGAATATTTATATACTCTTGCATATATTCTTCCACAGAAGAGGATGTATGGCAAAACTTTGTATCTATTGTAAGCAAGATGTAAGTGATGAGTCGGTTATTGATTTCTGCGAGCGTTGCGGCGTCGGAGTGTGGGGAGAGAAGATGTTCAGAGCAATTGTTCAGAGCATGGAGAAATCACGCGCATCAGGCGATTTGTTCCAAGGATCGGTCACAGATTCACAACTCCGAAGATAACTAGTTCTGAGTATCTACTGCATCTAATCAATATGTGAAGAACCCTCTGGCAAGACTTTAGGGTATCAGACGAAGAGAATAAGAATATCATTATCTATAATATCAAAAGCACGATGTGCCACCACGCACTTTAGTGCGTGGTTTATAACAGGCACTCGTCTTTGGATTACACTAATCTTTATTAAGTACTATCCAATACCACGAGCATGAGTACAGGTTTGGAGAATGGGTTAGTAATTCTTGTGATAACAGAGTCAAAGGACTCTCCAGCATCCGAGCAATTTAGGAGAAGCGCATACGAATCATTTCCATTTGGTACCGTACTTGAGTATGCAACTCCCGGAGAGGAAGAAGAACATAAGCTAGCAAGACCTCTTGATGAATACACGGCAGTTCTGCTTGAGCCTTGCTTAGTAGGAAGGTATTTACCAGCGGTTTCAGATAAGGAAGAGCTGCGAATGCCAGAAACTCCTGAATGCGGTTTCCCCGAACCAGTACAGATGAGGCTTGTACGCAAAAGCCGTTAAAAAGCTAAGCTTTTTAAACTAATCCTTTTAGTTATCTATATGCCTAAACATAAAACGCCTAGACAGCGCGGTAAGCTGTCCTTATCGAGATACTTTCAGGTTTTCAAGCCAGGAGATGCAGTAGCAGTTACGCAAGAGTTGAGCCAGCTCTTCGGTTATTCACATCGCCTCCAAGGTAGAACAGGCCATGTCTTGAAGAAACAGGGATCTGCATATTATGTTGAGATAAAAGACTTAAACAAGCCGAAGCGTTATCTTCTCAAGCCGATACATTTGAAGAGAATTCAGGAGACTGCTGCATGATTGTAAACTCTCATCCGTTATCGCTCGCAGAAGTAAAGGCATTAGTAAAGGATACTGATGAGAGCAAGCCGATCCATGCTTATCTCAAGGCATTTTGCAAAATCTCTGTAGCAGATGCAAAGAAGCTCGCAGAAGAGATTCTGGCATTGAATAATCCCAAAATTCGCAACCATCACATTGTCAAGATTATCGACCTGCTTCCGCAGGACAGCGAGGAAGTTAATAAGATAATTACCGATGTCAGCATGTCTGAAGAAGAGTCGCACACACTCACTGAGGTTGTAAAGAAATACTAACCATGGCAGAGAAAGAAGATTATGCGATTGTTCTAGATTATTTACCTTATGGTTATCCTATGGGGGGGAAGGGCCAGCCAGTAGTACAAGCTATAGGTGAGAAAACGCTTGCTCTACTTGAGCTAGTTCCTAGGCGTGGAATAACACTCCAGCCGAAGGAAAAGGTTTATATAGGTCCTGAAAAGAGAGATAAGATATACTTCATCGCCGGCAGACTGTCGAAGGAGAAGTTAACTGAGACTGCAAAGATCCAGCTACAAGAGTTTATCGAGAACGTAGTTGCGGAGCAGGAGAAGAAATTCGTAGATTTCTTTAACACTGCCCAGGCAATTAATACACGACTCCACCAAATCGAGCTAATTCCTGGCTTCGGCAAGAAACATACAAAGGAATTGCTTGAGGTAAGGGAGCAGAAGCCGTTCGAATCATTCGAGGATATGAGGACAAGAATCAAGAACATTCCTGATCCTAAGAAAGCAATCGAGCGGCGCTTAATCGAGGAACTCTCAGAGCGGCAAAGATTTAGTCTCTTTATCAGATAAAACATGGCAGATAAAACAAAATACGAACCTAAAACAAAAGCAGAGAAAGCTCAGCAAGAGAAGGAGCTAAAGAAGCGCCCTTCTCCAGAAGAAGATGAGCACGAGACTCTGGTTAGAATCTTCGGTTATGACATTCCAGGTTCAAAACAGGTGTATGTAGGTTTGACACGCATCAAAGGAATTTCGTGGTCAATTGCCAACGCAGCGTGCATACTCTTAAAGCTTCCACGGAGCAAGAAGATCGTTGAATTATCAAAAGACGAGATTAAGAAGATTGAGGACTTTCTGACAAAGTTGCCAGTTCCTGACTTTATGAAGAATCGCCGCAAAGATATTGAAACAGGAGAGACATCACATGTATACGGCTCAACTCTTGATATGCGTCGAGAGTTTGATGTGAAGCGCTTGAAAGAGATGAAGAGCTATAAAGGTATAAGACATGCCCTGCGTCTGCCGGTCAGAGGTCAGCGAACACGCTCGCACTTTAGAACTAAATCACAGGCATCAGGCAAGAGGAAGACAGGATGATAAGAAAACATAAGAGGTTTGTGCGGCCAAAGAAAGCCTATGAGAAGACTAGAATGGAGGACGAGAATAAGCTGATGGAACAGTATGGTCTCAAGAATAAACGGGAGATTTGGAAGATGCTCGCCCAAGTAACATATTTCAGGCGTCGGGCAAAAGCACTTGCAAAAGCTTCAGGAGAAGAGCAGGAATTATTCTTCAAGAAACTTCAAGAAAAGGGGTTGGAAGTAAATTCAATTGCAGACGTGCTTGCATTGACTATCCACAGTCTCCTCAATCGTCGTCTGCAGACATTGCTTATGCGGAAGAGTCTTACAACTACGATGCGCCAAGCGCGTCAGATGATCGTGCACAAAAAAGTCACTATACAAGGTAATGTCATGAACGTGCCTAGCTATATTGTCTCTGTTGTAGAAGAAGCAACAATTTCAGTCAAATCAGCAAAGCCCCGTACAGCCCAGGAGACAGAAGCAGCATCACCAGTATCAGAGAAGGTTGAAGAAGTAGCAGGAGGCACTGCCTAATGCCTCGCGCAGCCAAAGCTCAGGAGACAGAAGCAGCATCACCAGTTGTAACACTTCCTACTTCAGAAGTGCCAATGCCTCAGGAAGAGAAGACACCAGAAGCAGCAGAGCCGGTATCAGAGAGAAAGCCTGAGAAGGAAGAAAGACCAGCAATTGCGTATATTTACACTTCTCAAAACAATACCCTCGTACATATTACTGATCTTGCAGGCAACACTATCTCACGCATCAGTGGAGGCATGGTCACAAAGCATTCACGCTTGAAGTCAGACCCCACGATAGCTATGTTCGTTGCTAAGCGCGCAGCAGAACGTGCTAAAGATCTTGGAATCACAAGCCTTTACATAAGAATGCGGGCAAAGACAGGCAGCGAGAACATAGGCTCAGGTGCGCATGCAGCTGTTAAGTCACTGGACAAAGAAGGCTTTAAGATTATCAGCATTGTTGATACGACAAGAGTGCCGAGAGGCGGTCCGAAGAAGAAAGGAGGCAAGCGTGGCAGAAGAGTCTAAAGATTTAAAAGACACTTTACCTTTCCCCTACAATGACTGTCATCCTTAAGTCTCCTGAAAAGCTAGTGCTTCGTATAGAGGCAAATGAATCATTAGCCAATGCAATTCGAAGGTCAGTTGCAGAAGTTCCTACTTTAGCAATTGACGAGGTGGAGATTTTTAAGAATGACTCTGCTTTGTATGACGAAGTACTCGCACATCGACTCGGTCTTGTTCCTTTGAAGACAGAGAAATCAATGTCAGCAAAGACAAAGATTGATTTTAAGCTCTCAAAGACAGGTCCATGCACAGTATACTCATCAGATCTTGAGGGAGCTGGTGATGTAGTATATGGAAAGATACCCCTGACTATTCTTGGTAAAGACCACAAATTAGAGTTAGTAGCAACTGCAGTCCTCGGGCTGGGCATTAATCATGCGAAATACACACCAGGTCTTGCCTATTACCGTCATCTATATGCTGTAAAGTCCTCTGCTGACATTGATAAGATTGTTCAGGGATCAAAATCAGTTTTTAAGCCGGAGAAGACAGGAAGCAAGTGGATATGCGATTTAACTGACGCAGAAGCTGCAGCAATTAATGCTCTTGACGAAAAAGCATCTTCTGTAGCAGACGAACTCATCTTCTTCGTGGAATCATTCGGAAACATGCCTGCCGTAGATATCTTCACCAAAGCCATCGAAGCACTCGAAGGCAACCTTGATGAAATAGAGAAAGCACTGAAGTGATTCTATCTGTATCGATTCAAATTACCAGTTCCAAACGCTCTATCTCGATGCGCTTCATGGAGCAAATCATAGAGCCTATCTTTTGCAGAGACGCGATAAACATATTTAAAAACACCTTCCAATTCACTTCCCCAGAATCTTCTTGAAAGGAAGGTTAAACTTTAAGGAAACCGCGGTTTCCTTAAGCGGGAGTGCCAGAGTGGTCAAATGGGCTGCCTTGAGGTGGCAGTGGCTTAGTGTCTGCGCATGTTCGAATCATGCCTCCCGCATGATTTATATAGCATGGAAAAAATAAAATACAATACTGAAGATTTAAAAGACCATCAAGGGGTTTCTGCAGTTATAAGAGACAATTCTGGAGATATTCTAATGCAAGAGCATACAAAATATGGTTTTTGGACGATACCAGTAGGAAAAGTTGATTTAGATAAAGATGCAGAAAAGGGAATGAAGTTAGAAGTTTTTGAGGAAACAAATTTAGTTGTAAAAGAATGCAAAGAAATTGGCTACAAATTATATGAATATGCAAGAAATGGGAGATCAGTAAAGGTATATACACATATGTTTGAAATAAAAAAATACGCTGGTAAATTAGAAAATAAAGAGCCGAATAAGCATAAAAAACAAATGTTCATGAGTATAAATGAAATAATCAAACTTCCATATTTGTCAGACACCACTTTATGGTTTTTGAGCACTTTAGGAATAAGCAGAGAACCTAAAACTTATTAAACAAATAAAGAGATTAACTCTAAAATATATATTACATTCAACATTAAGCGATTATCACCAATTATTTTTAAGGGAAGGGTTCAAGCCAGTATTTGGAGCCGAAGGTTTTGAATTAGTAACACCAGAAGAGATAAAAAACAAAGATTGTTCCTATGGAGGATATTTTATCCTATTTGAGAAGACATAGTTATTTCTCCTTCTTCTTCTCAACTTTCTTCAATCTTTCTTCTAATTCTTTTATCTTATCACCCATTGTCTTTGCATTCTCATTGTACTGCTTGTCCATGCTCGAGACAAAATCCCGCAGGTATGCATTGAATAAGGTGGATACTTTTCCTCCGAACATCTCCAGCTTGTTCTTTGCCTTGTCAAGAAGCTCAGAATCAACAGTTATATTTACTCGTATTTTTTTCTTGTCTTTTTGTATCTTAAAGGCCATACACACTTATATGTATTATAGTATAAATAACTTTTGTCGGGCAAGCTTTAAATACCCTCAGCAGCTGCTTCCGTTATGACTGTCAGTATGGTTCACATTAAGGAGAAGAGCAGGAGAAAGACCAATCCATCACTAGTTGCGACGCTACTTGCCGCTAGAAAGCAGAAGGCATGGCTAGCACTGGCGCATCGGCTTTCAGGCCCCACGAGGCTACATGCAGCACTCAATCTTGATCAGATTGACAAACAGACAACTGCAGGAGACACAATAGTGATTCCTGGAAAAGTACTTGCTTCAGGAACACTGAGCAAGAAGCTCAGGATATGCGCGCTCAGCATCTCTACATCAGCACGAGATAAGCTCAAGAGTACAAAGTCAGAGTATGTATCTATCTTCGAGGAGATTGCAAAGAATCCTAAGGCACAAGGGGTGAAGATGCTATGATAATCATTGATGCATCAAATACAGTGCTCGGCAGATTAGCAAGCTATGTTGCTAAGCAGGCATTGTTAGGCAAAGAAGTGATTGTAGTTAATTGCGAACAAGCAGTAGTCACCGGCGGAAGAAGGATGATTATTAAGGAGTATCAGACGCTGGTGTATCGTGGAGGGCATAGTTTGAAGGGACCTTTCCATAATAAGTCACATGCTGAGCAGTTTGTGAAGCGCACAATAAGAGGAATGCTCTCCTACAAGCAGGGTCGAGGAGCAGCAGCTTTTGGCCGTATAAAATGTTACACTTCAGTTCCTAAAGCATATTCAGCAGAAAAGAAGATCTCTCTTCCGCAGGCAGTACATAGTACCATGACTATCAAAGAGGTAATGCAGGAGTTATAATGGAGAAGCAAGGAATAATTTCAGGAAAGAGAAAGACAGCGATTGCGAAGCTTCGTTTCAAAGAAGGTGCAGGCAATATTGTGTACAATGGTCTGTCACACAACTCACTCACATTATTCCATCGGCTTGCCCTCTCAGAACCGGTCCGTATTTACGAGCAGGAGTTTGGAGAGAAGGTTCAGTATGACTTCTCAATCGCCACACAAGGGGGTGGTAAGGAAGCGCAGATTCAGGCCTCTCGTCTCGCAATTGCAAAAGCATTAGTTAAAATCACTGGTTCAGATGTATTAAAGAAGGCATTCATCGCTTACGATAGGAATATAATCGTGCCGGATGCGCGCAGGAAGGAAGCAAATAAGCCAGGGGACTCAGCGCCTCGTGCAAAGCGTCAGAAGTCTTACAGATAGTTCTATTGTACAGACAATATAAGTACATTATATTCATTAGCTGTCTAATTTGTAAGTCACAAAACCCTTCAGGTTTTAATCCCGTAATAAAGTGCAGGGCTTGTTTAAGGTTTTGTGATGTCGGGGAACTGCGGCTCCCCGAACATGCTCAAGGACAGGAGTCCTTGACACCGCCGGGGAAATCACAGCAAGAGAACCAAGAGCTAAAGTCCGTGATTTCTGCGAGCGTTAAATATTACAATTTGTCAAAAGGATTCTGGACTTTTCTGATTTGTTCGCTTGAAACATGAGTGTACACTTGAGTGGTATTGAGCGAGCTATGCCCTAGGATAGACTGAATGATGCGAATATCAGTGCCTTGCTCAAGCAAGTGTGTCGCAAAACTGTGCCTGAAAGTATGGGGTGTAATGCGTTTATGAATGCCTGTACGTCTCCGCAATCCGAAGATTATCTTCTGGATATTACGGGTCGTCAATGGCTTCTCTTTCGAGAATACATATGGAGTAGTCTTGCCGGAGAGGTATTGTTTCAGCTCCTGTGCAAGAACAGACGATAAGGTAAAGAGTCTATCTTTTGAACCCTTTCCTTTTCGAACCCAGCCAGTATTTTGGTCTAATTGCAGGTCATCAACTTTCAAATTAACTAGCTCAGATACTCGCAGCCCTGCTGAGTAGAGCAGTGAGACCATGAGCCGCGATTTCATAGTATCTGATGAGTCAATGAGCTGTTTTACTTCCTCTTTCGTCAGTACCTCTGGAAGTTTCTTATCTTTCTTCGGAATCCGCACTGCAGAGAACTCTCTCTTAAGCACTTCATTAAAATAGAACTTCAGCGCAGCAGCCGCAAGCATGATAGTATTCTTTGCCTTGGTCTCGAATAATTCAGAGAGATAAACTTTCGCATCATCCTGCGTTACTTCTGCAGCAGGTTTTCCAATTCTTCCCAGGAATTTCTCGACGAAGAACGAGTAGTTCCTGACAGTCATTGGGGAGAACCCGCGTAATCTAAGCTCGCTGCGTAATTGAGTAACTGAAGCTTCCATCCTCTTCTGCACTTACTTAAGCGAACCTTTATTTAAAGGTTTAGGTTTTGTGACGCACACGTTTAAATAATCTCACTAATCTAGATATCTATGCAAAAAAGAGGAATGTTTTGGACACTAGCCATTATCGCTGTAGCAGTACTTTTGCTGGGCAGCGGAGTCTTTTATATCACGATAAGCAAGGAGGCAGTGCAGCTCGGCTCAGGCAATGTTAGTCTAAATATTACTTACGGCGCATCAGATAACCAGACAGCCCAAGCTCCTGAGGTCAATCTAACTAGATTTGATGAGACACTTTCTATACGTGAGAATCAATCTAACCTTTCTTTTATCACATCTTGAATGAAATAAGTGAACGGTGGGATGCACGAGGTTAGGAATATGCTTTATCTCTCATTAATACCCCAAGGTCTTGCCTTGGGGATAAAGCAAGGCAGGATTACAATATAAACCTAAGATAGTCTAACAATTATAATTATCGCGTGTCCGATAAAGATGAGCAGTTGCAGGAGATAATAATATTTCTTCTATGAGACACCATAATCCTTTTAAACTTACACCCATCTCACTCACCATGGCAAACAAGAAGCTTAAGATGGCACTCATTTCAGGAGCATCGCATGCATTAAGATTCCAGAAGGAACATCCGCGTTTATCAGAAGAGGATATAATTCAGCGCATCTCCAGGGAGGCGAACCAGATTCTCAGCAAGCTTGATACAGAAGAGTAAGCTTTATAATGCGCTTTCTAATTATGCAGTTAATGCGGGGGTAGCAAAGCGGTCAACTGCGCAGGACTTAAGATGTCAGTCGTTCGTTAGAGCGATTTAAGTCAGGATTTCATAGGAAATCCTGTGGCTTAGTGCCTTCGGAGGTTCGAATCCTCTCCCCCGCATTTTTCTTTAGAGTAATATTTAAATACCACTTATAGAAGAGAGAGATATGGACAATGAGCGTATCAAGCATCAACTGAAGCGTACTCAGGATGCTTCCGATGTTGAGGGACAGATGGAATGGTATGAGTTTCTACTCAAGAGATATAGAGAGATGCCTCTGACACTTCCTATCACTGACCCTCCTATGCAGCGCATCTGCCAGGTGCTTACAAATCAAGGATACACTACTACTGACTCATGCGAAGGACATGGAAAATACCTGCCTAAGATATTCTTCCAGTGTGAAGATCAGAATCATATGCGGGACTTAGTATATCTGGTAAATGGCGAGCTTCATATTCTGAATCACTTCCCATGGCAGATTACAGCATGGTCAAGTGATCCCTATCTAAATCCTGATAGCAAATTAAAGTATGTGCTAGAACCTGCATTGTGGGGAGGGCAGATTGATGCGAATAAAGAGCACGTGCATCTTTTAGAAGATTTAGATTTTATAGGATTGGCAATTATAGAGTACTTTAACACGCCCTTGCGTTTTAAGCAGGTTGATAGAGCTACTAGAAGAATGTGGGAAAAAGTATACGGTTCAAAAGAATAAGTAGCTTCTCAGTAAGGTTTAAATAATCTTAGTCAGCGGCATGTGCATGAGATTGCTTGAGATCGGAAAGAATCTGACGAGCTATTGGCATCCAGGATTAAGCACTGTGCGCGGACCGATGTTCACACCATATGAGCGAGAGCATTTTATCACAGATTCTTCGATACCAGTATCCTGCTTGATAGGTCTTGCTTTCGGTAATGAGAGAACTTATGCAACTCAGCAGCTCTCTCATACTCTAATAGGCGCAAGGGAGTATTATCTATGTAATCATGCTCAACAGCCCATGCCAGTAATTGCGCAATGGGCATTATTAAAAGATAAGTCTATAAAAGAATATGACTGGTCAATCGACACAAGAACTAGAGGCTCAGCACCAGAGGAAAGACCTTTGAATTCTCATGAAGCACTTGAGATTGCTCGGGATATTATAAAGAGAGAGCTGGGAACCTCATTAGAAGAGATTGCATTCGTTGCACATCCTGCACAGATGCAGCGCGTGCTCTGGCTTGCGCAGAAGATGGGTATGAAAGGAACTCCATTCATGCCCGCTCATCCTGTTTGGAATGCAGGTCAAGAATCAACTGGAGCAGGCAATACAGTCTCTCCAGAAAAATGGAGATTCTATGAGCTAAAGGTGAGATGCCACCATAATCTTAAGGGTTGGATTTAGCGTCTCTTCTTCTTAAGCCTTTTCACATCCTGCAGGACTTCTTTCTTCCACTCTTTTTTCTCGTGCAGGTCAAGGAGATGCACAATGCCTGCAACAACAATCATTAATACAAGAACTCCTAGGAGATAGAAGTACCATCCTCTTTTTTTAACATCTTCTTGTTCAGGCTCATCATTCTCTTCTTCTCTGCTTTCATTGCCAGGTATCTGGATATGCTCGACAAGAATCGGGTCGCGGATGCTCTGGACAGTCAACTGGGCTTTCCCAGCCGCAATTGAATCAAGTTTAACAAGCAAGTCATAGAAACTAGAGGAAGTCAGATTCAGCTTAACACTCTGCCCGATGCCCAGCGTGAGACGGATAGGGTCGCTCATGATAGTGATGTTTACATGGTCTTGGCCAATCTCTCGTAAAACTAAAGTATGTTTCTCCGAGGAGCCATCAAAGAGGATAAACTGAATAGCATCCTGTTTCTTCAGGGTTTTGGTATACCCAGAATTAACCTCACTCGTGCTAGGTGTAAACGTATCGCTAGTGCTGCTTGTTCCACCTCCACCTCCTCCGCTGCTGGAGCTCGATACACTTGAAGAGGATGGTTCAGCGAGAGTTATACTTCTGCTTGTGCTGTTGCCAATATTACCTGCAGTGTCAGTACAGGTGATATTCCATACATAGCTGCCTGCAGAAAGCGTCTGGATAAATGCATGCGATGCGCTCTGGTTCACAATGCTGCTGTTGGTCAGGTTAACACTGCTTCCAAAGAGCAGGCTGCAGCTAGAGATATTCAGTCCATCACTGACATTGTAGGAGAAAGTAATTGTGCTTGAGCTAGCAGTCTCACTGTAACCATCAGCCGGGCTGTTCAAAGTCACATTCGGTCTCGTCAAGTCAACAGTAAATATGCGCGTCTCTGTTGCATTCCGATTACCAGCAGTATCATTGCAGTAATAGGATGCAGTATAGATTGTATCTTGAATCAGAGTGGTATTGGTCGCGCTAAATGTTCTGTTATCACTCGCATTCATCGAATAATTCATCACTCCTGCAGTAAGCGAGTACATGCACGTTCCGTTCTCATTCAAGGTTGAGTTGACTCTCGCTGCATTTTGCACGCTTCCGTTATTTGGAGAGAGTACAGATACATTAGGTGCAGTCACATCATAGGTTACAGAATAGTTCGCGCTCGCCAAAGTGGCAAAGCCAAGAGTGTTGGTGGCTTGACAGTTCCATACATAGCTGCCTTCATGCGTGAAGTTATACGCAAATATACTGCCATTTGCATCTCCTGAGATGTTTAACGCACTTGAGTTTACTAGAGCACTTGCATTCCAGATAAAGAAGCTCAAGTTCACTAATGCATTCAGGGAGCTTGCATTGCATGTAAAGGTTTGATTGTTTGCAGTAAATAATCCAGTCACAGGCGTATGAAGGATACTAGTAAGGTTTGAGAGAATCTCTATTGCATGATACATGCGGATGCGTGAATAGACGGTGCCAGTAGAATCAGTGATTGCTTTCCCGCTCTGATTTAATGCACGTTCAAGCTGTAAAGTGCTCTGGTTCACTCCTTCAAGACGCAGAAATTGTCGCATAATCGCCAATGCACCAGCGACATGCGGAGTTGCCATGCTCGTTCCAGAGTTTGCTTCTGTACTGCCGGTATAGCTAGTAGAAGTTATTGAAGAGCCAGGAGCCATGAGCAGAACAAGGCTGTTTCTATTCGAGTAAGAGGCGATTGCATCACTCTTCGTAACTGCAGCTACCGAGGTTGCATTCTGCACGCACGCAGGTGCGGAAATCTCGGTAGTTCTACCAGTACCATCGTTATCTAGTCCGTTTCCTGTTGCAATCGCGACAGATATATTTGCGCGCACTGCAGTGTTGATTGATGGCGCAAGAGGATCATCATTGCAGTACGAAGCGTTCAAGCCAGCGCCCAAGCTCATGCTGATTACTGAGATGTTATACAGCGTCGCATTGCCAATGCACCAGTTGATGCCTGCAATAATCGCCGAGTCAGAGCAAGAGCCAGCAGCATTGCATGCCTTAATTGCAATTATTCGTGCTCCAGGAGCAGCTCCATTTACCGAGCCGTTTGCGGCTGCAATGCCTGCCACATGCGTGCCGTGCCCGTTATCATCTAGCGGATTGGAATCACTGTTAACAAAATCATATCCCCCAATTACCTTGCATGCGGAACTTGCATTATTGTTTCCGAAGCATCCTCCCAATGAAGTATGCGAATAGTTGACACCAGTATCTATTATGCAGATTGATTCTCCGGCCCCAGTTAAATTAATTCCATTCAGTTGTAGTGGATAAGTTTGTGTGCCGTTAATCAGTGGAACGCTATCGGCAAGTGAGATGTATCTGACGCGTTCAAGCTCAACTTGCATAACTTCTGGATGTTCAGCAAGCTCTGCGAGTGTTTCTGAATCAATGCGTGCAAAGACTTGGCTTTCATCAGCATACCTGATATTCTCCCTAGGAAGTTCATGTGCAAGTTCAATTCCTTCTTGCTCAGTAATTATTCTTACATTTACTTCTTCATTCTCAGCAAGCTCTGCGTGTACTGAACGTTCAACATCCCCTAATTCATCCATTCCAAACGCAGCATGCAGTAAACTAAGGGCGCAAAGAACACTTAAGGCTGCCATTAAATACACTGAAATAGCCCCCTTTTCCTTCATGGAACTATGCGTATCAAGCAATATTTAAGGTTACCCATTGTCTTGAAAGAATATACTCCAGCACATACTAAGCATATAAATAAAGCCGCGATAGCAAAACAATGAAGGACAGGAGAATTGCGCAGGGATTACTGATATTTCTGGTTTCTCTGTCAATTATTCTCAACATGGGTTTTTTCTTTCCTGCGCTTATCTCGCGTATTGGCATCAGCAGATCGCTATTCTTTATCTTCTTTTTTGTATTAGGAGCACTTTCAATAATTGTTTCTATTCAGTATGCGCATTCTCGCAGATTTTTTCTCATCTTCTGGAACCCAGTCTTCGCAGGAATCATAGCATCATTCGCACTCTTCTTGCTAGTTGAAGAAGGAATCCAGCTGAACATGTTCACTACCCTCATGTTGGTCTTTATTTTGTATGCAGTCTTTATCATCTTGTACACTCATCGTTCAGCACAACAGGAGCCAGCTTACGAGGGTAGGGATATTCAAGCCAATCTCGCTCTCGAGAAGGAAAAGGATTCGTAGTAGGTTTATCTACTGAGGTATACTAACATCCTTTCCATCTACTTTAAAAACGCACCTTACCTTATGCACTGACAATGCTAAAGAACCTAGTGTCATTAGCAGCAGTATCAGTAGCTTATCTCCTAGCCCCCGGCAGTTCAAATGCTCAAACCATCAAGAGAAGCTTTTTGGATGATGATTGGAAGCCGAGAAGGTTCCATGCAAGTCCTTCTGTACGAGGCCCAGAAGAATATGAGTTTGTTGAAGATGAAATCAACGAAGAAGGCGATGAATATACTGAGAAAGATAATCTTCCTTCTTTGCTCCCATTAGGTATAAAGGACCAACTTTCAGAAGGCGAGTTTGCAAGAATATCGAAGCATCTCTCGCTCCTTCCTAACTATGATTTACTCTCAACACATCCAGATAGAAGGCCAACAGAACTTGCTCCCCTTACACTAAACAGACTAAACGAGGCTCTGAGAATAGCAATTACTTCTTATGGACAGAATATCTACCCACTGCGACTTGAACCGATAAACAGGTCTTTTCATGAGATGTTCGACAGCGACATGCAAAAAGCTGCCGAACGTGGGTTTGAATGGACTGCAAGATCATACGCATTTGACCCAGTACAGCGTGCTCTGGAAAACAGCAGTTTATTTTTATCAATAGAGGAACGGCTCGATGCATTTTCCAGAGGAACAGGGGGAAAGTTTATCAGAGGAATGCTGCGGGGATTGTCGGGCTGGGAGAACGAACGTCTCAGAAACCCTATAGATACAGTTCACGATGGTCTACCTGGAGTCAGAGAATTCTATCCAGAACAAGGATGGAATTATACTCCTAGGTTAATCACAAGACGTCCGAACATACAGGTTGACTATACAAATAGACCCTATTCTTTTGGAGTAAAGGCATCTGCAATCGATGTACAGGATATAGATCAATTCTCAAGACCAAGACCCTTGGCAGAGCTCTTCGCAGAGAGGCATATTACCAGGCATTCATCGCTCTTTGCAGGATATGTTATCAAGCATGACACCGCCACTGGAGAAGATGAGACAGGTATCTCGCTAGGAATCTACGGCACTTTAAAAAGAGGGATATGGAGAGTTCAGGGAGACCCTGAGAAAGAATCGTGCACATTAACATACTCACTGCCTCTCGATTAAAGGAGATAGTCAGGAAAATAACTTTTCATAATTCTCATAAATTTTCTTCTCAACTTCTTCTAGTTTCATTCCTTTTATTTCAGCAATTTTCTTATAGCTTTCAATTACATTCCCAGGTTCATTCTTCCATTCCTTCACATTCTTGTCAGGATGTAAAAATGGAGAATCAGTCTCGCAGAACAATTGATTCAATGGAACAGCTGCAGCATTATCCTGGAACTGCGTAGAATAAGTAACATTTGTAGGGATAGTCAGATACCAATTATTCTTCACAATCCTCTCAACCAATCTCTTCTTTCCGCAAAAGCAGTGCATTATCACTTTCTTCGCTTTCTCATCTTCAAGCACTTCAATAACTTTCTCTTCAGCTTTCCTTGAATGCACAATTATAGGTTTATCAAGCTCAATTGACAATTTTACAAACTTCCCAAATATCTCTTCCTGCCTTCTCCAGCTTTTTTCATCTTCTTTAAAGTCCATTCCAACTTCTCCTATTGCAACTATTTTATCAGCATTCTTCCTGATAAAATCCAATTCATTCTTAATCTCATCATCACTCATCTTCAAAGAATCAATAGGATAAATTCCTAAGCACACTTTCACATCATCATACTTTTCAGCCAGTTCAAGTGCCTTTCTGTTTGTTTCAATGCTTGTTCCTTGAGTTAATATTATCCCAACATCTTTCTTTTCAGCATTTCTTATACATTTACTAATATCTTCACACATTTCAAGGTGGCAATGCACATCAATAAAACAGGGTTTCATTAAGTTATTTAATAAATAATATATATATATATATATATAAATAAGAGGGTTTATTAGAAAAAGCGGAGAAGAGGTTTTCAGTTTATACGACTGATGAGTTTGATAGCGATTTTGCTAAACTAGATAAATCTATTCAGAATCGTATTGAAAAGGAGATAAGCCAATTAGAGGATAATCCTTTTGTTGGCAAGCCCTTAGGTTATAAGTTTTTCAGGGAAAAAAGAGTAGACAAGTTTAGAATATATTTTCTGTGCCCGAGAACTGAAAGTTCTCTCGGCATCCAAACCTCAAGGATTTTCAATCCTTGATGGCAGTCAAGAACTCCGTTCTTGATGGCACGAGTGCCTGTCACAAACCACACACTTTAGTGCGTGGTGGCACATCGTGCTTTTGATATTATCAATTGATACTAAAGATCAATAGTTTAATTCTCTCAGATCAGAATACAATGCATTGAGTCCCCGTGCTTTGAGTTCTCTTCGAATATCTTTAATTCGATATGGCAGCACTCCCTCAGGGGAGGAAGAGTGAGTAGTAGCAAATAAGCCCCAGCATTTAGGCAGATCTGAATTTTCTTCATTCACTGCTTGTCGGGTAATATCTACAAAGAAAGTCGTTTGGCCATCAGCCCAGCTGAAGAAATCATCAAGAGCAGCAACGGCCCGTCTTGTCTCTCCATCTCTAGAACGTCTCAAGACAGCCCATGCTGGTGCATTCAACAAAGCAACAACTGCTCTAGGATTAGAATCTTCTTTCATTAAAGTAATGAGTAATTATGCTTTATAAGGATTGTTTTTGAGGAAAAGTGCTTTCTATCCAGCTTGTAATCTTCTCAAAGAAGATAGATAAAATTTCAGCAGAACATTCAATTAATTGTCGGAACTTTAACTTTAGGAGTCAAGTTTCCCAAAAGACTTAATCTACTATTTGGGTTATCTAATAAAGATTTTTCACAATCTTGATACATATATTATGGTATTTCTATTCTTACTTGTGTTTTAGCCCAATTTTCGTTGCCACGTGTAAGGCCAATCCCCATTTCTAGCATTCCACTTAAAAAATATCTTCTTTCATCTCCATCAGTACTTAATGTTGCATTAAGTATACCCATACCAACAGCATACTCTAAAGTCTTTCTTCCTTCATTACTCATAAAAAACAAATCACAAACCTCTATTTAAACAATTGTATATCAAGAAATATACAATCAACCTTTCACTTTACTCAACGGATGGAAATCCTTCCAAGCCAGCTCAAACATCTGTTCCATAGCTTTTGCAAAGAATTCTGTTGAGAGCCAGACAGCAACATCATAGTTGGGATGCACGCTCTTGTCATCAAGGAGCATGAACATGACCTGGTTAGAATCAACGATGCAGAACCGTGCAGTTAAGTTATGAGAACTTTTTACTTCAGCGACTTTTGTAAAATCCTTAGCAATCTTCACGTTGCCGGCATTCAAGGGAGCTGCAATTCTGATGGTCACGCCGCGTTTCTTTGCCTTTTCAAGTGCAGGCAGCAGTATCTCCAGCTTTCTGTTCAATCCTTCAGCAGTCGTTACGAGAGTCACACTTCTCTCTGCTGAACGAATCATCATATCTAGGTGATTGTACATGTTCTGTCTGCCCCTCAAGCTGCCGGATAAGTCACTCGGCTCCACAAATTTGATTCCATTAGTGAATAATGTATTCAATTCCTCAAGAACTTCATCATTCCTGAGCTTCTCAAGGCGCTTGGATTTCTCCTGTGCTTCAGTAACCAAGTTTTTCTTGACTCTTTCAACAACTTCCTCAGGCTTCAGGGCGACAAATTTTATCGGTTTACCGATTTTCATGACAATGAAACCTTTCTTCTCCAATGATTCAAGGATGTCATACGTCCTGCTTCGGGGAACATCAGAAATATTGCTTAACTCGCCTGCAGTGCTTGTGCCTCGGGAGAGAAGAGCAGTCCATACCTTGGCTTCATAGAGGTTGAGGTCAAAGATTTTACGGAGTCTGCTTAAAAATTCTTCCTTGATTATCATATACCGAGTATCAACCTCTAAGCATTCCTAAGCATCCGACTATTTAAATCTTTTCTACTAGCATTCCTTAAGAATTACGAAAAAAGAAGCCAGATTTTTTCTCTCGAATAGTAGAGACAATCGCGTTATCAGGCATTTTATCGTCGGAGAATACAATCTCTCGTGAATTCGTTCTTTCCTTTAAGAAGGCCTGATGTTTGCGGAAAAAGTCAAGAATAGGAGGCGTTGCATATACTGTCAAGTCAATCAAATCTCCCTTCTTCAGCCCAGCATTCTTGCGTTCTGCCTGAATCTTTCGGGCTAGTTCGCGTGAGAATCCTTCAGCTTCAAGCTCAGCAGTCATACGTGTATCCAAATTTACCCGCATCTCAGAGCTCTTCTCAATGCCGACCTCTTTTACATTGAGCTGTCTGGCAATAAGCTCTTTAACTGCAGGCGACAGTGCAGTTTTTGTGCTGATGACTGCTCTGCTAAGAGGCCAGCGGAGGCCAATCTTAGCCTTGTCGCGTTCTGCCATGCCCAGTTCAAGTACACCTCCAAGAACAGAGAATTGTTGTTCCAGTTTCTCATCAATTTGTTTCTTCTGCACCGCAGGCCATGATGCAAGATGCACAGACTTCTCTCTCACGAATCCAAGATTCTTCAGCTTCTGCCAGAGATGCTCTGCCAGGAAAGGTGCAATAGGTGCAAGCAGCAGCGCAATTCTTTCAACGCATTTTCCAATGAGGATTCCCACGTTTCGCTCGCGGGTCATCTGTACATAGGTTCTTGATACATCATTCATAATAAAGTCTGCCAGAGCTCGCGCTGCACCATGAGTCTCAAACACTTCCAGCTTATCTTGGAAGCACTGCGTCATCGATTCAAGTCTTGAGAGTATCCATGCATCTTCAAGCTCATTCTTCCCAGATTTTTCAGGGCTAAGTAGATTGCATAGGTTCAGTAGGATAGTAAAGACCTTGCCTACCTCTTTTTTGGCTATCTCGCTGTTGAATTTCTGAATATCATAAGGCGCGCTGTCCCAGCAGAAGTAGAATCTCAGGATATCTGCTCCCAGTTCGTCCACAGCTTCCTCTCCTGCTATGAAGTTGCCTGCAGATTTGGAGAGTTTGATGCCATTCTTATCAACAACCCATCCGACCATGCTGACGCTTTCATAAGGTGCCTTCTCAAACAATGCAGCAGAGCAGAACATAAGCGAATAAAACCATCCCCGTATTTGGTCCTGCGCTTCATTAATTCTGCTGACAGGAAAGTGTTTCTCAAAGACTTCTTTCTGCTGCTCAGGATAGCCGAGGCTAGCCCACGGTGCAATACCTGAGTCAAACCAGACATCAAGAATGCCGGGAAACTTGCGCATATTCCCAGTGCATTTGCACTTCCAAGTGACCTGGTCAGCAAGATGCAGGTCGCTTAGATTAGTCTTTGTTTTCTGTTTCAAGGAATGCAAGCCGTCAATTACTTCTATGTTCTTGCATGCATCACATTTCCAGAGAGGTATCGGGATTCCCCAATAACGCTGCCGTGAGATGTTCCAGTCCTCTGCTTGAGAGACCCAGTTTGCAAATCTCTCGCCTGCAAAAACAGGCAGCCATTTGACTTGAGCTGATGCTTTCTGCATAATCTGCTTGATAGCCCCAATCTTAACAAACAATTGCGTGCTTAAACGGAAGATGAGCGGCGATTTACAGCGCCAACAGAGCGGATAGCTATGAGTAATAGTCTGCTGATGGAGTAATGAGCCCTGCTGTTCAAGCTGTTTGATGATTGCTTTATCAGCTTTCTTGACAAATCCAGTAAATCCTGCTGATTCAGTAAAGTTGCAGTGCTCATCTACAGGCGACACACACGCCAACTGATAGTGCTGTCCAATCAAATAGTCTGTCTTGCCATGCCCTGGTGCAGTATGCACTAAACCAGTTCCTTCTTGCATGGTCACGAACTCATCAAACACGTCATTATGCTTCAGATTCTTCTTTGCCTGTACTTTGGAAGCAACGCGCTCTTTCAACAGAGGTATGGAAGCAATCACCAAATGCGCATTTCCATGTTTACCTTGAGCAAGCTCTCGTTGCAAAGGCACATCTAATAAAGGTTCATACTGTTTGCCGACCATGTTAGATCCTGGAAAGGTCTCAAGAAGAGTATAACCGATTCCTGCTTCAGAAAGTAATGGGAGGCGTGCTTCCGCGAGAACGATTTTTCTTCCTTGAATCTCAACAGTAGCATATTTTTCTCGAGGAGCAACTGCAACTGCAACATTTGCCGGGAGAGTCCAGGGAGTAGTAGTATACACAAGAAGTGAACGTTCGTCATCTCTCAATCTAAAGAGAACATACACTCCAGGATCGCTGACATCCTTATAGCTGTCAGTAACTTCATACCCTGCCAAACTTGTCTCACAATGCGGGCACCACATCACTGGTTTCTTGCCTTCATAAATAAATCCCTTCTTGAACATCTGGTTGAAAGCCCACCAGCCGGAAGCAATGTATGAATCAGCATAGGTAAGATAGGGTTCTTTGAGAGAATACATGCTTCCGAGCTTTTCATAGACATGCATCCAGAGTTCTTTGTTCAGCGCAGCATTGCGCTTGCATTCATCCATGAACTTGCTAATGCCGTACTTTTCAATATCTTTCTTGCTCTGCAGACCGAGCTTTTTCTCAACCATATTCTCAATCGGAAGTCCATGAGTGTCAAATCCCGGCTGGAAGAGAGGTGCGTATCCTTGCATAAACGCCAGACGCAGATATACATCTTTGAAAACCGTGTTCTTGATATGGCCTACATGAGGGATGTTGTTTGCATAAGGAGGTCCATCAAGAAGCCAGAATCTCTTTCCCTGACGTTTCAAGAGCTCATCATAGATTTTTTCCTGTTTCCAGAATGCACGTACTTCTTGTTCAATTTGCTTATTCATGTACACAATGCTCAATGGCGCTTTTTATAAGTTGCGACTTTTGCCTAAGTGAAGCAATGTATTCGAGCGCTTCAGTGCTTGTACGATGAGGCAATGGATTCGAGGGATATCCTTCAGGAAGGCATTCATACACTGCCAGTTCATCTTCTCGCAACGCTTTATCTCTCTCGAGCAGAGAGAGATACTCACTAAAAGAAGAGTAGAGGCAGAGGTATCTTGTTCGAACATCTCTCCAGCAGACAGTTTCGTTCAACAGGTTATATGTCAAGAGTGTCAGTTCAGAAGTAAGGGGGCTGGCAATCTTCCAGAAATTGGAAGTGATATAAGGTAGATGCTCTTCCTGAAATCGTATGCATTGGCGAAGGACGTACGAAGTCTTTTTCTTGATGGTATTAGGAAGCATGCCTGCGCGTCCAGCTTATATCAAAGCTTTTGATATAGGAAATAAGAGAGACAATCAGGATGAATGCACAGGTAAATCCTATTCCAGGCTCTTTACTCAAGAACGCCCAGATTCCGACGAGGATGCTTGCGATGAACAGTGCTCTGAACCATGATCTTCCCAGTAATAATTCATCGCGTGCCTGCCAAGCTATCAAAAATCCAATGGGCACTGCTAAGAGTATCAGGAGAATGCTCCAGAGGTCAGAAGAAGAAATACTCATCAAGTTCATCAGCAGAAGCAAGCAGGTCAGTCGCAGTAATAATACCTACAAGTTTTTCATTTTCAATAACCGGGAGCCGCTTGATGTTGCTCTGCTTCATGAGCTCGTACGCTTCGCTCAGCTCCTTCTCAGAGCCAATAGTGACTACTTTTTTGTTCATTACCTGCGAGACTTTTTTATTCTTCCTGAAGTTCTTAAGCAGGTCTCTTTCAGTGATGATGCCCTTTATTGAAGCATTGGAGAGAAACAAGAGACATCCAATATTCTTCTCGCTCATCAGTTCTGCAGCATCAGCAAGGCTCATGTCGTCCTCTATCACAAAAGGCTCTTTCATGATATCCCTCACATCCATAGGGGGTGCATACAGACTAAGTATATAAAGGTTCTAGCGTTCCAGTGCATCAATCGCCTGTGCAGCATCAAAATCTCGGTCAGTAAGGCCGCTGGCGTCATGCGAGGTCAGCGATAGTCGAACAGTATTAAAGGTAATCAGAATAGAGGGATGGTGATTTATTCCTTCTGCAATTTCAGCAACCTTTGTCACAAACGCTATAGCATTTGCAAAATCAGGAAAGAGAAAGTCTTTTACAATCATGTCGCCTTCGAGCGCCCACTCGTGTAGCTCCCGCATTCTAGCCTGTATCCGTGCGAGGGGTAAAGGTTCCATATAATAGTATGTGGGTAAAAGTATATAAATTTCTCTTAGATGTGCCTTTATGAAGCAATTGCGAGTAGGAGTGGTAGGGTACTGTCCGCCATCAAGATATGATGAACGTAAGGCCAAGACATATCTTAGAGATGCATTCGCAAGAGTAACCCTTGAATCTCCAGACAGAGAGATAGTTATTGTTTCAGGTCTCACCAATGTAGGGGTGCTCGCACAAGCATATAAACTCGCAACCGAGAGAGGATACAAAACAGCAGGTGTTGCATGTGAGCTAGCGACTAGTTTTGAGTTATTTCCAACAACAGAAGAGCCGATTATAGTTGGCAAAAGATGGGGGGATGAGAGCATTATCTTTACCAGAGGAGTGGCAGAGGTGGCGAAAGTCGATTCGTCTAAAGAAGGGCAGTATAGAGGACATCCTCATTATGGTTTGGATGCGCTTATTAAGATTGGTGGAGGTAATCAGTCAGCAAAAGAGGCAGAGCTTTTACGAGAAGCAGGAAAAATTGTTTTTGAGTATGACCTTCCACGGTTAGAATAACATTTGCACTAGCTTTATATAATAAGCACGAGTAATAGGCGTATGTTAAAGGTGGTGATTGACGGAGGTCCAGGCACAGGCAAGACATCAGTCATTCAGGCGTTGAGTGAAAAGAAGTATTTAGTTGAGCCAGAAGCAGCGCGCATTGTGCTTCATCGGAGAAAACGCTCTAAGCAGAATCACTATATCTTTTTTGATAGAGGATTGATATCAAGTATAAGCTATTTCATCCTGAATAAGTTCAAGATAACAAAGAAGATGGAGTCAGACATCAAAGAGACAAAATATGACTGCATATTTATCGTACACCCACTTCCACGCAGATTATATGTGAATGATGAGGTGAGAAGAGAATCCTATGCAAATTCTATCCAGATTCATAAGAAGATTGTCAGAGCATACAAAAAATACGGCTACAAGCCAATTTTAGTTCCATTCGGAAAGGTAAAACAAAGAACAGATTTCATTTTAAACAGATTAGAAAGGATTTGAAAATATAATTAAAAGAAAAGTTTATATATAACCAGTTATATAGTTGGCTATGGATACAACAATACAAATTAGCAATGAGCTTTTAGATAGACTCAAAATAATGAAGATGCATAGTAAGGAGAGTTATGAAAGTATAATCTGGGATTTGATTGAAGACAGATTGGCTTTTTCGGTAAGTACAAATAAAAATATAGAACAATCTGAAAGAGAGATAAGGGAAGGAAAGACAATCTCTCTTGAAACTCTGAAAAAGAAGATTGGCGGATAAATGTATTCTATAGAGTTTACAAAAACAGCTGAAAAGCAGTTTGAAAAATTAGACAATCCTTTGCAGATGAGAATTATAAGCGTTATAGAGAGAATTAAAATTAGACCATTTCATTTTATTAAGAGAAAAGAGGGAACGCCTTATTTCATATTAAGAATTGGAGAATATAGAGTGATTTTGGATGTAAAAACAGATACTTCAATTATTTATGTTATAGAAATAGGACATAGAAAAAATATTTATGATTAGTCTTTTTCATGTACGGGATGAAAGAGGTCTAAATCGATATATTTAACTTAACCCAAGCAGAAACATTTAAATACAAATAAGATTAATCTTATTTATGCAAGTAGATACTACAAAAATGAGTTCACGAGGACAAGTTGTCATTCCTTTAGATATGAGAAAAGACATACGGGAAGGAGAGAGACTAATAGTAATAAGAAATGGTAATGATATAATTTTGAAGAAGTCTTTACCAGAAAGTGCATTATGGAGTGAAAAATCACTTTCTAAAATATGGTCTAACAAAGAGGAAGATGAAGCGTGGAAGGATTTGTAAAGGGAGACATTGTAGTAATTGACTTTCCTTTTTCAAACTTAATGCAAATTAAGAAGAGACCTGCACTCATTATAAAAATTCCAAAAAGTGAGGACGTGATAGTTAGCCCCTTAACAAGTAAATCTCATCAAAGAGATGTTGAGATTTCAATTAATGAAAAAGATTTTAGAACAGGCAAATTAAAGATGGAAAGTTACTTGAGAATTGATAAAATATTTTCAATAGAAAAATCGCTTATCAAATATAAAGTCGGAGCATTAAATAGAGATAAATTTGAAAGTATTGTTTCTGAAATTTGTTCTTTTCTCAAGAGTTAGTCCAACTATTAATCTCTTCAACTAAACTCTCTTCAGTCGTATAATCAAATACTATCTTTCCTTTATACTCAACCTGCGGTGAAGGAGTATTTCCCTGACGGGTGATAATGCCAGGAACATACTTCGGTTCCTTGATGAAATCTCGCTCAATGAACGAGATTCCTCGCTCTCTTAGGATTTCCTTTAACTTCGCGCAGTAGGGGCAGTTTGTTTTTGTGTAGACAATTATATCGCTCATCAGCATATTATTCATATCCGCTTTAAAAGAGTATCGCTGTCTTTTCTGCTACCATCC
>JACPXY010000026.1 GCA_016196285.1 Candidatus Pacearchaeota archaeon
ACCTGTATGTTCCATCTCCAGCAGACCTGTATGTTCCATCTCCAGCAGACCTGTATGTTCCATCTCCAGCAGACCTGTATGTTCCATCTCCAGCAGACCTGTATGTTCCATCTCCAGCAGACCTGTATGTTCCATCATATGAACCTCATGGAAAAATTCATTTATAAAGCTTTGGAGGTAATTTCTAAGATAGGATTATACCTATCACTTCAGTATTTCTCGAATTCATCTTGGGAGAACAGTCTTATGAAATAATTTCGGGATAGAACACAATCTTGAATCGAAAGTTTTATAAGTATCTCTGGATTGATAAAAAGATGAATAGCTCACTTTTTGAGGCAGTAGGCGCGAATAGCGCTGGTTGTTTTCATCAGTTGTAACTTTAATTCTTCGTCTTTAATTGGAGCACAGGCGTTATTGAACGCTGGTTGTTTTCATTGTTTCTCGATTCATAGGCAGCAGTAGCTCAGTGGGAGAGCAGCGGGTTGTGGTTCCGCAGACGCGAGTTCGATTCTCGCCTGTTGCCCTTCTAAAACTAACTAAACTTAGGAGCCGCAATGGAAGTTATAGATAACTTTGATTTTATTCATTGTGCCAAAGAATGCAGGACTTCAGAGATGCCGGGAGATAGCTGAGAGCTTGACAAACGATATATCAAAGATTCAGGAAGTCCGTGGAGAAGACGTCCCCTTATTTGTTGAGAGATGTATACAAGAAAGTAAGCGAGCGATAGGGATTACTGGAGAAGATTTGTTTAAAGAATTCTTACTTACTAGTAGAAAGACCGCGCTTAGGATTCTAAGAAGGTTCAAGTGGGAAGATGAATCCTTTGTTTACGGAAAACCTGTGCTTTGCCTCATGGGAAGCAAAGATAAATCTCTTGAAGAGATGCCTCAGAGAGCGAAGATATGCATAAACTCAAAATATAAAGAAATAGCTAAGAAGTATTTTATAAATCCATTAGAGAACAAAGGATATACTATTGAGAAAATATACGCTTCTGGAGCAACAGAGGGCTTCTTTTTAAGAGGACTTGTCGATGGAGTTATAGATATCGTATGTTCTGGTAAATCTGCTGAGAATGCTGGTTTAACAGTATATGAGAAGATTTTTGAGTCAGACATTGTCTTAATAGGAAAGCCGGAACCTTGTGAGAGATTGAGTCTAGATGATCTCTATAATAAAATACTTGCAAGAATTGCGGAAGGATCTGACAAGTCATATACCTATAAATTGGCTAACGATCCGCCTCTTCTTTATAGAAAGATAATTGAAGAAGCTGGCGAGGTAATAACTGCCAAGACTAAGGAAGACCTCATTTGGGAGATTTCAGATCTTCTTTATTTTATTCTTGTTCTCATGGCTAAGAACGCTGTTTCGCTGGGAGATATAGAGATAGAAAATACACGGAGAGACAGAAAAGAAAGCATTAAAAACTCAAAAGGAGATGGACTACTATGATGATTGAGGTCGATACAGTAAAAGGATTTCAGGATTATCTGCCGCCTGATTCTCTGCGAAGATACCAATTGAAGAAGATTATCGAGAAGTATTATCGGCTATATGGTTTCCAGCCTATTGAGACTCCCTTGATTGAGCAGGATGAATTGATGCGCTCAGACACGATTGATGGTGAAGACGAAGCAGTTTCCGACAGGTTTCGGCTTAAAGATAGGGGGGGCAGGAATCTCGGGTTGAGGTATGAGTTTACTTTTCAGCTAGCGAGGATTTTTAAGCAAAATCCTAATCTAAAACTCCCCTTTAAGCGGTACCAGATTGGCGAGAACTTCCGCGATGAACCTCTTCGAACTGGCAGGACGCGGCAATTTACTCAGTGCGATATAGATATTATCGGAGACTCCAGTGTGAACGCAGATGCAGAATGCCTTGCAGTTGTTGCCGATATCTTGAATGAGCTGGGCATTGAATACGAGATTCAGATTAATAATCGCAAGCTGCTTAATGCTATTATTGAGAGCGTAGAGATAGACGGCAAACGGCAGATTCTCCGCGAGATAGACAAGCTTGACAAACTCAGCGAAGACCAAGTTAAAGTAGCGATGAAGAAATATGCAGATACGAACCAAATTATGACACTTTTTAAGCTGATGGAAAAGGAGATGAAATTCTTTTTAGAGAACAAGTTTGACGGTGCAGAAGAGGCGAGTGCGCTAATTAACCGATGCAAGCAGTATGGGATAAATCCAAGACTGCGCCCTAGTTTAGTACGAGGATTCAGTTATTATACCGGCAACATATTTGAGTTTATCTTGAAGGGAACGAAGACTGCGTTAGTGGGCGGCGGAAGATATGACCAGAGCATCGGGAAGTATCTGAATCGGCAGATTCCTGCAGTAGGCATCTCCTTCAGCCTTGAAGCGCTCATGGGACTCTGCAAGACAGAATTAGAGAAACTAATAGTTGAGCCTCCTGCACAGACAGTTATTATCTCTATTCAGCAAGATGCACAAGCTATTGCACTGGCACAGAGGCTCCGTGCATCATCTATCTCCTGCATTCTGCTCTTTGATCGACCAGGGAAGGCATTGGAGTATGCAAATGCGGAGGGAATTCCGTATGCTCTCTTTGTGGGCGAGAATGAAGTAGAGAAGAAGAAATTCACTCTTCGCGACCTTGCAGTAGGGAAAGAGAAACAGGTTTCTGAGAAGCAGCTTCTTCGGATTCTGGCAAAGAAGAAGTAATGTGCCTCTGTGCACGGGCTTCTATGTATTCATCGTATGCTCTTTTTGCCCTTTCCGGCAGCTTGTTCTCGTTGGGAACCCATGAAACCCCGTTGAAGCGCATCTCAAGATATACTCTATCATCTCTCTCTTTGAGCGCATAGGTCGTGCTCGGCAAGGCATGGCGAGTGAGCAATGTTCTTAATACTGCTGAAAGGCGCGCTTTTTTCTCTTCTTTATCCAGTATGAGCTCTTCTTCTCCTTCTACTCTCTTCCAAGCAGAGCGAGTGTTTTCTAGATACATAGTCAGATGTACTTGGAAGAGCTCGTCATAGAAGTCTCTTCTTTTCGGTTGAGTAGATTCACTCGCTCTCAGCCTTACTTCTAATTCTTCTGAATTATCCATAGGTACATGAAATCATGTTGTTTTAAAAACCTTTATTGTCTTTTATTAGAATGCTCTGATTGTTAGCTGATGTCCGATGATTCTAGCAATGTTTTGATGCATCATCGCTTGCTAGGAGTTCTTCACTCTTCCTCGTCTTCTTTATGACTATATCTTTGCTGTTCTTTCTCTCTAGGTTCGTCATCTTCTATCTCTTTTTCTATCTCTTTTATCTCTTCCTGCTCTTCATGCTTCAGGCGCTCTAACTCCTCTTCAACTTCCTTCTTCATAGCTTCCAGTTCTCCTGCATTCTGTTTCTCGTACAAATGTTTAAGCAGAATCCATATTTCATCACCATGAGCTGTCTGCTCAAGCCAGACTTTGTGCTGATTGTCCAGATGCAGAAGAGGAATAAAGGTTGCAATACGTTCATCCTTCTCACTTCCTGAGAACTCTGAGAAAGCTAATTTCTCCTCGCGATTTATAAAACTATCTTCAAGCTTCTGATAAACTGAAGCAATGCTGTCTTGGATATTGATTCTACGTTTTGGCAGTGATAATGCAGTCTCATACTCCTGCTGTTTGGTCAATACAACCTTCTGAATTCTCCTTGTCTCTGTTTTTATTGCAGTATCCAGAGCACGCATAAGCTGTTCAAGCGTTACTTTCTTGAACCTAGGCAGAGGAGTCCTGACCATGAGCTCTGGAATCTCCTCTTCCAGTTCAATACGTTCTTGTTTGTAAACTCGCGCCTCTTCTTTCCTACCGAAGAGCACGGCATCTAATTCTTCAATATCGCGCTCCAGCAGAATTTCCGACTTCATTCGCAGCAGCAATGAGGCTGCGAAGAGAACTTTGCTCGAGATAAAGAAGTTAGCTTCCTCTAAAGCCCTGACTTTCTCAAGGAACTTCTGGCTTAGAAGCGAGAGGTCTATATCCCATGGGTCCAGCTGTTCAGTATTGATTAGGTCATAGATGATTGCCTGCCAGCTCAGCTGCTCGCTGAAGAGCAGGCCGTGAATCTGATCCTGGCCTACTTTCTGGACAGGTGAGGCTTGTTCCGATTCAGTCATATTCTCTTAACGAGCAAATAGTTTATATGCCTTCGCGTCTCCTCTCAATATCTTTAGAGATATGTTCTCATTATCAAGTTACAACATAACCGAAAGATTTAAATAGTACTTGTTTATAGTAGTAGTATCACCTCTTTTTCCCAGAAGAGGACGTTTCATCGCTCTTTTTGATTGATGAGACCTCCTCTTCATGGGTTTAATAGCTCATTGACGAATGAATGTTTGATTCTTCAAGACCTTTCACAAAGACCTCACAGAGGCAGAAAGGCTATCCGAATCAAGAGGTGACTATATACTACTATACAGTTATTACAATAGAAAGATTTATATATACGATTTTATGCCTGGTCATATGACAAAGGTTACTGTATCAGTATATGACCTTGAAACAGGAAACGTCGAAGAAAGAGAGATTCCTGAGTGTTTTCCAGGATTAGTTTACGGTTGTATCTATCGAAACAAGTCCACACGATCTTTAGATGTCAGATTTGGTCAGAAGCTATCTCTAACAACTCATTTCTTACCTCCCCTCACCCAAGGCCACGCTCTCTTGTCTCCTTTAGCTCGTGCTGCAAATCTTATAGGGCATTACTTCGGAGTGCAAAAAGCAGAGCTTGGTCGCAGCGCATTAGCCGATTTATCTAATTGTATACAGCAAGGATTAGTGGAAGTAGTAAATGATGAGGGAACAGAAGTCGTGCTTCCAAAAGACTTTAGATAAAATCATTCGTTGTTATATTATGGACAATGATCTTCTTCTTCTCTTCGTCTGATGCCCATGGTCTTGCCTTGGGGATAAAACAAGGTAGGAAAGAGAGTTTAGAGTTAGATAATAAATATTGTTAGCTGATGTCTGTAGATATTATCGTATCATGGACAAAGATATCTAAATGATTTACTAGATTGAGAACCTGTTCTCAAGGCGGTTTATAATGGTTTCATCTTCAGGAGTGAGAATTGGAGGCACTTCTCCTGTGAGCAAGGTAAGCTCGGAGAGCGCAGCCTTTAGCTCAGGCATTAAAGGTATCTTTCTCAAAAAGGGCAGACTGCGAAACTCATCGACAAGACTTACCAATCCAGGAAGCACGACCATTGCCTGCATGTTAGCTGCATACCTCTGTGCATAAGTGCGCAGGGTATTTATTGTCCCATTCGCAGACTTGTATATGCTATAGTCACCTAGTTTCATTGCTTTCTTATGATCCTCAAGATAATAAATGTTTCTATGACATAATACATAAATAGGTATCTTTGTGCATTCTTGCATGCATAGAGTACGATTGGGAATTGATATTGATGATACCACAGTTGATTACACTCGGCCTTTTCTTGTATGGCATAATCAAACTCACGGGACGATGCTCCACTATGATGATATAGTAAAACCTCGTATTGAGGAGGTCATTGGATGCACTTCTGTTGAATTTGAACGCAGGATCAATTTATTCGCAGAAACAGAGACATTTAGCCAGCTGCCAGCTTATGCTGATGCACTGGAAGTGTTGCCTCTACTTGCTAAGCAGTATGAGTTACATAGCATCACTGCACGACCACCTTCTATCAAGGACAAGACGCATGCACTTCTCGACTTTCGATTTCCAGGTATATTCGGCAGGCGCGTTCACATGACTGGCGAGTTATCATCGAGCAAGGAAGAGAATGGATATACCAAGGGAGGGGTGTGCGGAGAAAATGGCATAAGATACATGGTTGATGATGCGATTACTCATGCAGTTGAATGTTCTGACAGAGGCATTGTTACTTTTCTAATTAGACGGCCCTGGAATGGAAATGGTTCATTAGAGAAAGAACGTGTATTTGTTGTTGATAATTGGCATCAAATCCATGCCGAATTAGCAAATTTCACTTCTTAAGGAATTCAGTATAGCTACACTTGCCGCAGGTAAATCGGTCCTTGTGCTCTGCCATGAATATGCCGAAACCACACTTCAAGCACTGCTTCCCACGTTTTGCAGTATCGTTCTGGATAGTGTATTTCTTGTACTTTTGACTGGTTGGCTTGTTCTTGTGCTTCTTCTTGCCTGCGCGCTCCTTGACAGCCATTATGATGCTCCAGCAGCTTTCTTCGGTTTGGGCTGCGGTTCAAATCTTTTCTTTACTTCAGGTGAATCGTACATTAGAGCTTCAACTTTGAATGTTTTCTTGCCGAATCCGCTCTGCAGTTTCTTGATAACGATAAGCTCTGGGCTTATTTTATAGTGTTCTGCTAGGTCAGCAGTTATCTTTGCAATACCTGGATTTGCAGGTGCTTCTAGGGTAATGCTAACTTCTCTTCTTCCGATTAAAGGATTTTTAAGCTCGTGTGTGTATTTCATATTATCCTAGTTTAATTGCGTATGACCCCTTTTTCTTAATCTTTAAGTTTGTGGCAATCTCAGACTGTTCTGGATTAACTACTGCCACCTTTCCCTTGAATGATTCAACAGGCTCATTCGCACCACATTGCGGACAAGGATTTCCTTCATAGATTGCTTTGCATGCTTTGCATGCTTTTTGCATAGCCATTAGATTCTTCTCCCAGTTGTTTGCTGTGGGACCCATGCTTTTGCCTTAGCTTCTTCAAGATGATAGATTCTTTGGGGCATGATGATTACCCTATCTCCTTCCTGATAGTGCTCTACAAGCTTTCTCTGAAGAGCAGCATAAAGTATGCCTGGCTCCATATGCCTTATAGTATTGTCATATTCTCTTTGAAATACGGCAGTTACTACTGGAGTATCTTCTAATGAATCTACTCCTAAGGGGACAATAGGGTTTCCATCATAGAAGAAGAGACGAGACCTCGGAATTTTATCCACGTTACTTCTTGCCTCCTTTCTTCTCAGCTTTTTCAATCTTTTTTACTGCCTGCTCTTTTTTCCGTTTGTCTTCTTTAATCCATTCAAGTTTGCCTAAGCCGGGCTGGCGCATAGTTAATCCAATCTTAGGCTCTCCTGACTTATAGCTGATAGCGACCACTCTGGCAAGGCATTCATCGCCTTTGCTGATGTTTCTTTTTGACGCTTTTCCTGAGAGTGTTCCTGTCTTGCTCAGTGAGACATAATCTTCCATGGTTTGTGAGATGTGAATCATCCCTTGTGCAGGTCCAATCTGCATGAAAGCACCGAAGTTTGTTATCTCTGCAATAGTTCCATAGACGAGCTCATGCAGTTCAGGCTTCCAGACAAGCAGCTTGAATGTGGACTTATAGAATGCTGCTCCGTCTCCTGGAATAATGACACCATCCTGCACACTATCCACTGAGATGACTGCGATGACGAAACCAAGCTCTTTGGTCACCCTGTCTACAAAGCTCTCATTCAACTGCTTTTCAATGGCTTCCTGTGTTGGAAGGCCAAAATGCTTCGGCTCCACACGAACGTGGTCTTCTACATCAATTACATAAAACATTGTATCCCTCAGAGAAAAATTTGCTTTTTAAAGCTTGTGCTTTACCCTGCATTTTTTGAATGCCGATGTTCTATTTATACTTATTGGTTTTTAGGTGTGCGGGATAATAATATTGCATCTTCTAAATACTTAAAAATAAGATTATCCTCACTTTTGAATTATGAATACTCGCCTTGCTGCTGACCGCCGTTTGAAAGACGGATTCTTTCTTAGAATGGTAGAACTGCCTGATATAGAAACAGTAACTATTGATGTACACCGCTTTAATCATCTCCATCTCCATCGTCCTGCATTTAAATCAGACCTCTCTCTTACTTATGACGGCAGTACATACCAATTCGGCAGAACCTTCGGTTCTTCCGAACCCCGATGTCTAGCAGCATTTCCAGATGGAAGCGAGGTTGAGATTGGTACAGAGACTATGGAGATTGATAATGGGTTCTTCTATTTCTTTGATACACCATTTTATTTTACTAAACCAAGGCGCATACACTCGTTTAGCTTTACAGAAGCACAAATAAATACGATTTACCGGCTTGATCAGGAAAGCCGCGTCGCGCGAAGAATTGAGCAATTGCTCTACTATATAGGATTGAGCGAGAAGGAAACTCTTGAAGTTAAACCCTTTCTTCTGGAACGCATTGGCTTACTGGCGCATCTTGAATTGGGAAGGCAGCAGCTTTCCTTACCTGAAACTCTCAAGTGTATTCTTTCGTATGAGCTCGCAGTTCATACTTAGAGACCGTGCACATACTCATTGCAGAATTCGCAGTTTTTCTCAACAGGACAGGCTTTAAAGCCAGAGGTATAAGCTTTGGTAATCTCTTGTGCTGTCTTAATTAACTCTTGCTCCACTTCCGGGATAGAGAATGAGAGAGAAGCATATCTTGCTTTTGCAATCCCTTTCTCATCTACCTCGAATTCTAGAGGTTTCTCCTGCTTGAGCATATCCAAAGTGAGCCATCGTACTTTCCCAAGCTGTTTAGCGGCTAAGGCATAGTAACCCAGCTGCCAGCTTCGATGCTTTGGACTGACAACGCTCTTTCCTGTCTTGTAGTCGATGATTTCCAGACCTTCGGGATGCTGGTCAATACGGTCTGCAAAGCCTGTGAACTTAAAACCTCCAAGCACTGCATTTAGATGCTGCTCTGTCACTGATTCGTGCGAGTATTTATCTTTGTTTCTGGCGAAGAAAACTGCAATCATGCTTTCTACTTCGCGCATATCAATTGATGCCCATTCTTCCTGTAGATGAAGCTCTCTTGCATAGTCTATATATTGTTCAACGCTGGAGAATCCTGACTTGACACCATGCTCCAGGATAAGATGAATAAATGAACCTGTTTTGATGGCTTCCCAGGAGATAGTCTTCTCATCAGGCATCTGATACACATATTTGTATTCATATTTCTTCTGGCATTCATCAAAGAGCAGCACGGCCGATGGCGAGAGCGTACGATTCTGCGTCTTGCTCGCAACTAAACCCGGCAGAGCTTCTTCAAAGTTCTTTGCTCCGATAATCCTAGTGAATGCAAGAGCAGACACAGGATGGGTCTCAGGCTCTGTATACTTGATGTCTTCATCAACAGCAAAAGTACAGTCGGGATTCTGCTTATAAAATATCTCCTGCAGAAAGAGCGATGGTCTTGACTTTTTTCCTGCATATTCTCCTGCATACGTAAGATACAACTGCTCCTGCGTCCGTGTGAAAGCAACGTAGCACAATCTGCGCTCTTCAAGCAGCTGATGATGGCGCTCATATTCTTTTACATACATCTCTTTTTCTTCTGCATCAAGCTTGCTTAGATCCTTGAATTCAGGAAGCAGGTCCAAAGGCAGCAAAGTATTCCTTCGTATTTCTTCCAAAGGGAATCGCTTCTCAGCGCAGTTGGTAATAATTACTACTGGATATTCTAATCCTTTTGTAGCATGCAAGGTCATCAGTCTGACACCTGGCTTGTGCTGTGCTGGCGCCTCAAGCTCTATTCCAAGCTGACGCACTGTATCTAGATAGTGCATGAATGATGACAGTTCTGAACCGTACAGTGCGGTATGATGCTCTGCAATCTCGAGCAGTTTCTCAAGCACCAGCGTCTGTTCAGAATTTGGGATATCAGAATCTGTCTGCAAGACTCCTGCGGCAAGATATATCTTCTCAAAGAGCTCTCGTATCGGCAAATACGCATGTGCTTCAAGATCCTGAAATCTCTGGGCCAATGAGCTAACTATCTTCTTTCCTGTATCAGAAAGCTCAAGCTTCTCTACTTCAGTGAGAAGGATTGAACTTAAACATCCGTTCTCTCTAAATTGCTTCATACACTTGCCAATATTGATTAAATCAGTTTCAGCGAGATGCAATCGATAGAACAAATCCCACCACGCCTGTTCTCCACCCTTTCTCTTATTTACTAAACAGTCCAGAATAGCTGCATAATCGAGCACTACTTTTATAACAGGCAATTGCAGTAGAGACCTCTCAGAGACAGAAGTAAATGGAATCTGTGCTTGGGAGAGTACTTTCCGTAATACCCTCCCTTGTTGGTGTGTACGGTACATGATACAGATATCCTCCTTCTTTCTTCCAGAATTTAGCTCTTTTTGCACTATTTCAACCACTTTACGCGCTTCCTCATGGGCATTCATCAGCTCAATTATTTGTATCTTTGAGCCTTCACAACCATATACGCTCTCGACCATAAAGCACTCATCCTGCTTCTGATAGTTGTTACGAATGAGCTGATAAGCCACACGGCCGATAGTATTGGAGCAGCGGTATGACTTGTTAAGCGTAAAAATGTCTTTCTCTCTCACTCCAAAATGCTGCTTGAAAAGCGAGAGATTCTCCTTGTACGCCCCTCTAAACCGATAAATCGATTGATTCATGTCTCCGACAATCATGATATTTTTATGGGGTGCAAGGGCAAACAGAAAATCCAGCTGGAGCTTATTTGTATCCTGGAACTCATCAACAATGATGTAGGAATACGCATTAGCTATCGACGGCTTTGCTAAACATACTTCAAGAACCTGCAATGCAAGATCGGCATAATCATATGAATTCTGTTTTGTCTTTATCTTTTCATAGGCAGTCCAGGTCTTTGCGAACTTCTGAAGCTCGATGAACGCACTAATCTCGTGAATCCTTGCCTGCAATGCACTTTTGTTTGTTTTACTCTTCTTCAAGTGCAAGGTCTGAAGTTCAAACTGCAGTGCCTCAAGCTCTTTTGCAAGACCTTCTTTTTGATATAGATAGTCTTTCTGCACATATTCCTGCATATCTGAAACACGTATACCCATGTCTTTTGCAGTGCCCAACGTCTGGACATATTTATGACAATAATAGGGTGCAATGCGGAGTGTTCGATGCAAGAGAACCTTTGCCTCGTCAGGCGTGAGTATCGAGAACGTGTCCTTTGCGCCGATTACTGATGCGTGCTGCCTGAGAAGGTCTGCTGCAAATGCGTGAAACGTGTCCACTATAGGCAACTCCTGACCGAGCTCGCGTTGAAGTCTGACTTTCAGCGAGGCAGCTGCCTCGTTTGAGAATGTAATGCAAACAATCTGCGAGGGCTTGCAGAATCCTGTCTTGACCAAGTGCTTCACTTTCTCGACGATGGTATATGTCTTTCCAGTTCCTGCACCTGCGAAGACAACACATGGACCAGGTATCTTCTCTATGATGGATTGCATCAAGCTCTTCAGATGTATGGATTAAAAAAGGTTGTTATGTCAGGGAAATTTGTTCTTGACTGCCATCAAGGATTGAAAATCCTTGTGTTTTGACGCTCGTAGAAATCACGGACTTTAGTCCGTGATTATCCTGCCGTGATCTCCCCGACATCACAAAACCGCAAACAAGCCCCGCTTCAGTGTGGGGTTAAAACCCGAAGGGTTTTGTGACGTTCACAAAACCTTGGCGTTTGGAAGTCCTCTGAGATCATTATCTAAAGTTAGCAGAATAGCTCCATTTAATAATGCAGCAGCATAGATTAGTGCGTCGGTCATACTTAAGTCATTTTTAACAGATATCTCAGCAGCTTTTTCAGCAATCTTGTGGTCTGTAGAGATGATATTTATCCGGCTCTTCATGTAGGATACTTTTTCA
>JACPXY010000029.1 GCA_016196285.1 Candidatus Pacearchaeota archaeon
AGGGCAATCTCCCTGAATTGCACACTCGCCCTACGATTCTTTTCTGCGTCAGTATCACTACAGGCTGCGAAACCAACTGCCAGTATAAGAGCAAAGACTAGAACTCGCCACATGATGTTCTCTCTCCTTCCTTAGTTAGCGGTAATCGATACGGCAGACCGAGGTCGCGGAATTGCCCAATCGTATAGTCCTTACGAGCATCAGCATTATACTGTGCGATAGTCTGCCCCCGTAAAGCAGTAACCCCCGCAATGCTGGCCCGCACCCTGGCCTGCTCTTTTAAAGTAGTGGTAGCAGCGAGTTCGGCTTGCAGAGCTTCTCTTGCTGCCTCCTGCCCCTGTACCGCTGCACAAAGGTTAAAGAAATGGTTGTAGGCGGTGATGCGAGTTGAGCCTGACAGAATTTGCTCTCTTGCCGCCAACTGGCCTACAGGTTCAGCGATTATCCACCGGAGGCCCCATATGCCTACTGCAATACCCACTAAGGCAATAATCCCCAAGATTATTCGACTAGCCCATTTCATATCTGCCCTCCCTGGTCTTTAGGTAATGTTGCATTTATGGCTCCCCCCACATCACCTCGGCGTAGCTGCCCACGATGCGCTGCCAAGCCTGCAGACCAATATCTGTACAAATAAATCTACATTAGCAGGATTCCCCGTCTTGGTTTGTGCTTATAACTTAGAGGCTTCTTCCTCGTTTACAGTCCACCTTCCATCCGCACCCATTACGGCTATTGCAGAAGGTAGCTTGTCTGGAATAGTATTATCAAGAAGTTCACCAAATACCGCAGCATCCTTTATTACTCTAGGATCTCCACTAATTGTAACCCACCACTCTTTAGTAGTCTTACCTTGCAGTTGCATTACTGCATAAGCTCTAGTGGAGATATTACCGCCAACTACTTCTATAAACTGCCAGGCAGCACCTCTGTTCTCCCGCTTATTCTTGTCCACAAAGAATAGATAATCGGGGTCACACATCATGTGGACTCTTAGACCCATAATATCTTCTACAGTAACTACTTCATCAGGAGCTACATTGAGTAGCTCTTTGATTGAGGCAACAATAATCCCCTCTCCAGAGTTCCTCCTAATATTTCCTTTGGAGGTAAGGGACTCCCCTACTGTAAATTCATAGGTAGAATAGTCATAGGGGGGATCAGCAGTTATTACTTCTATATCAGTAAAGCCAAACTTCAACCTTGCCTTTCTGCTTTCCTCTTCAGGTACTCGCTCAAATGCGGTGAAGTCTCCAATGAAATTTGTTACCTGCTCCCTTCTACGCCCCTCATCATCATCAAAGCTACCAAAGGTAAATAGTTTAGAAACCATTAGTTATCTCCTTTTGTTAATTTTCTTTGAAGGACTGTTTTAATAAGAGCTGTTAGCTTATCTGATAATGTATATCCCTCCCCGTAGCATTTTCCCTTAAACTGACTCCACTCTTGCTCAGTAATATTGAGATTCATGGTGACACGATACATGTTACTCCTCTACTGCTTGATACTCTTATAATACCACATCTACATTATATGTCAATAGTTTTTAGGGTATTTTCTAAAAGTTTTAATTTCCACCAATTCCTTTCTCCTATGACCGATATGCCAATTCTTACAAGCAGGACATGAGTAGATGTTCAAAGACTTTCGAGCTGAGTTATCTTTATGGAGCATCAGATTCAAGGCATCCTGAGCTGTTTGGATGTTAGTATGACGCACTTTTCCTATACATCTTTTAAGGGAAGTTTTACTTGTTGGAGAAGGCTGCATCTGATACCTCTTTATATAAATCAGCATCGCTCTCCTTAAAGCTAAATTCCAACAACTTTAACTTGTACCATTCAGGCAATCCTCTAGTGATCTGCCTCTCAATCTTAGGCCAAGCCCACCTGTAAAGCTGATCCTTGATCTCCTCCACACATTCCTTTTCTACGTCAGCTATCACCTCTTTCATTAAAGGCCCTATATCTCTGGGACTTCCTTCCAGTAATCCACCATCCCTGAGATGCTGTACCGCTTTCTGCCACCGAGTCTCAGTTTTATATCTTAGAACTAATAGCTCTAAGATGTCAGCATTAGAAGATTTGAATCTCTTTTGAACTTTGTCATTGATCTCTTTGAAGTCCTCTCTGACATACTTCCCCATCAACACCTTCTTGTCTTTACCGAAGCGGGTGTAGTTCTTAATTACAAAGCCCTCGATGGTAGTTCCCCCTAAACAGGATCCTCTATTAAGCAGATCTAATAGTAGATCTATATTAGTAACAGATCCTTCATAAAGTAGAGGCACTACCTCAAAACCCAATCTAATAGATTCCTGCTGCACAGCCTTATAAGGAAGATAATGTTGACCATCGAAATCTATATCAAATAGGATTATATACTTCTCAGGTACTCTACTGTAAGTTATAGCATTATGGTGAGGAGAGTTAAGGAGCTCTCCCCTGTAGATAAATCCTTCAGTAAGAGGAAGGTCTATGGTAGCATCTACAGCTCTTTGAAACATCTTATCAGTCTTAGGTGGGGTCTGATCTTGCCCTTTACTTCTACAATGATACTCCCCATCTATCAACCCAAATGAAAATTGGCTTCCATCAATTTTCTCAGTTACAGTAACTGTGTCCGCTAGGATTCCATCTATAGCTATGTGACCCATTGCGTATACTTGAGGGTAGCTAGGTAGCATCTTTACCCCACAGGCGGCTAAATTTCATTATTTGTCCTCCAGTTGTTACCCAACAAGGTTCACCTTCCAGAGACAGTATGTTAGGGCAGCCAGCATCCTTTATGAATCTTAACATATCCTCCTCAAAGAATATCTGTAAGGCTTCACAATGCTCTGAGGTATATGTTTCAAACCATATACAGGCATTGTTCGTATCCTTTATTCCTGCATCAATACCTTTAATAATGGCCAACTTTTCAGGCATCTAAACCACTCCAGATTCTCTATAATTAAGATTTCCCAAGCTCTCAGGCTCCAGGTAGGATTCAACTCTATATCTTGATCTAGAGACTTTAAGTTTACTCTCTTTAGGTATGTCGGGACTGTTATATCCAAGCTGCGAAGTATTTGCCTCATAGCTGAGGGAGTCATTTTAGCATTAATCCTACACAACCTGATTGGAGGCTTAATATCTTTAGGTAACTCTTCAGCAGGAGACTTTTCAATGATCACCTTCTCCTCCACGATTGATTTATTTCCGTCTTTCGTATTCAGAATTTGATCTACTTTGCCATCCACCTGAAAAACCTGAATATTTCCTTCTTTAGCCTTTTTTATCCTCATTTAGTCCAACATCCAAATATAAATACTTACTATCATAAGATGGATACGTTATCCGTAACTCCTCCACCAAAGTTCCAAGCCTGCTAACTAATTTTTGTCTATATCCACCTTCAGCCTTCCTAATTCTACTAGAGGTAGTAGCAATTCGCCATAATAGGAGCTGTTGATTCCTTTTCTCTTCTGGAGTCAGTTTAGGGGTGGATGCAATAGGATTTCCTTCAAGGAGATTAGCAAGTCTAGCTTCTAACTTTGCTTTGTAAGTGCCATCAGCCTTCTTCAGCTTAAACTTGATTGTGGCAATATTTAGTTTCAGTCTGTGCCGCAATAATCTCTGTTCTCCTGATAATTGGGGTTTTGGAGTAAAAGGAATTAACGCTTTGCGTCTATTTGTTAGCCAGCATTGTACATGCCAGTAAAAGGACTGGTGAGTGCCCACACTGTAGCCACGTATGACTTCATCTCCCAACTCTAGTACAACTTTGCAGGTAGGCTCACTACATACTCTCCTAGTCTTATTCCATCTAAGGTCGATTTGCATTGTCAACCCTCCTTATTTCAGTATACTGACAAAGTTGAAAAGATCAATCCATTTAGAGAGTTATCTATCTTAATTTTGTCTTGTGTCTATACTCTATATTGGTAACTTACGTAGTAAGTAGTAAACAGCATACTTTCCGTGATCAGGATCAGGAATAAAGTAAACTTTTGGGATACCACAACAATTATGTCCGAAGTAAGCTCCTGATATTTCTATTGATGGTAAACTATGCCAACAATGCTTCATATCAGTCTCCTTTATAGATCTATATTCCTATCCTATTACTCTCTCAAATACCTTACTCTCCCTATTAAACTTTAACCAAAATGGTTTCTGCTCCTTCTTTGCATGTCTAGTCTTAACAGGGATAACACTGATCTTATCTTTACTGTCAGGATCATTAGTGGCTACGTCAATCATGGTGTCAGCCCAATCCTTAAATGCCCCACTACCCGTAAGCTCTGAGCTACTGCGTACAATATTACCATCAAGATCATAAGAGACCTTCCTGGTGTGGCCTATAAGTATAATACTCATATCTGTAGGCCCTTTTAGTAAGTCTATCTGCTCCAATACCTTCTTAGCTTGTACCTTCTTCTCAATATCGCCAACACTGTAACGATAGAGAGGATCGATGATCAATACTGCGGGATTGATGTCGTACAGGGCCAACTTAAAATCTTCATATATCGCCCTTCCGAATTGAGAGGTATCATCCAAGTGAAACGTATCATTGATGATAAAGATATTATCTGGATTGTGTAATTTCCCGGAGAAAAAACCTGATTCATTCTCCACCCCAAAGCATCTTTCCCACATAAGATATTCAGGAATCTCTGATTGTACAAGCAGTACCCTATTTGGATTAGTCTTGTAGTGCCAGAAATCTCCGCCTATGCTAATCGCTCTAGCTAAATCCAGTGTCATAAAGGATTTCCAACTACCTTCATGTCCATAGAGGAACATCCTACAACCTCTAGGTAGTATTCCATCACTGATTACATAAGGCATTGGAGGAAAGGTCATAGACTTAAACTCTGAGAGAGATTTAGCTATCAAGTCTCAATATTCTCATTATCTGTTTCCTTACTGCCAATAGCTAGAGGTATAGGATGATTCAAGCCGAATTGGTAGCCCAATTCTAAGGCTGAACTTGAAGGATCAGCCGCATGGGAGGCTAAGGTCATAAGCCGTTTGTAAGCATCAGGATAATCTAAGGAAATTAGCCATCTAGTTAGTCTTATAATTCCTTCCTGTTCTTTCCTCACGCTTTCCTTACTGCAAAAGTTACCTGTAGCATCTAGGTACATGGACATCTGAGGATTAGCAGTGATAAACTCTTGTAATAACTTCCGCAGCAGCGTGTTCTGGGCCTCAGCCTTGTCTAAGTTATCCAGCACTTCGAGGATGGTCACAGGATGGAGGAGTAGTGGTTCACCAGCATTTAAGACCGTCTCTCTTCCTGGACATCTCGCGTCTTGGTCTGCTCGGCCTCGGAAATATGCTGCCAGTTGCCATGCCTCTACGTCTAGCTCCGCACTATGAGTGCGCCCATCCTGGTCAAACATGAGGCTATGAAGCATCAGCGAATTTGTGTAGAAATCAGCCATCGCTAGCTCGGTGGCCTTATCCAACCACTTAGTCTGGTAACCTGCGTCTGGTTCGCTCATGTCTTTTCCTCCCTATGAGCTTCTATGCCTATATCGCATGACTCCCATACAGGACAATATCTTTCGCATCTGATCCCATTCCAGGTCTCCCAGGGTTTACAAGGATCAGGCATAACACCACTCTGTAGATGGCCTAATAGGTCTCTCCTTTTACGATCAAAGTATGATCTTACTTCATCATCATATATTATCCTTACTGGAATATAGTACATCTCCTCAGTGATCCCTCTGTTAGTAGCTATATAGGTACTCCCATCCCTGACGATAATCTCTAGCATCATTTTATCTACAGGATACCCAGCATCTTCTAACAATAATCGGTAATGATTAAGCTGCATATCAGATTCAAAGGTATCTTGAAATTCTGGATCGTACTGAAAGATAGTGATCATTTTTGGATCGCCAGCTCTATATCCACTCCCACTCCGTTGATATATAGCTCCAGAGGGATCAGGAACCTTCACTGCCTTTAGCCCCAGTACCTTAGCTACCTTCCACGAACCCCAGGTTTTTGAGTCCTTTAATATTCCTATTGATTTCTTCTTCATCATAGTTCCGCATTTGCACCTTCTTCCTTCTTCCAAGTAGTAACTCCCTTCTATGAAGATTCATATGTTCTGCTCTGGATAGGATTTCGAGATTGGCGGGATCATTGTTTGCTCTGTTGCCATCCTCATGATGTACTATCTCAGAGGGTAATAGCTTACGACCGAAAATCTGCGACATAATAATTCTATGCTCTTTAACATAGCCGTTGGACATAGCCTGAGCACTATTGCTAGGAATTAGACGGTAGCCATCTTGCAGAATAGGGCCTTCAGAGGGAGATACTGTTCTTGGGTTCCCTAACCTAGCTGCACAACTGAATGAGCACATCTTCTTA
>JACPXY010000030.1 GCA_016196285.1 Candidatus Pacearchaeota archaeon
TATTTGCAGACATCAGCTAACAATATTTATTATTTAACTCTCACAAAACCATTCAGGTTTTAACCCTGCACTGAATTAAATGATTTCTGCGAAAGTTCGGAATTGGAATGTCGGCTGAGGATGAGGATACCTGAATCCTCTGACTGTATATTTCAAACCCAATTGTTTAAGATGATAGAATGCAGATTCAATGCATAGAGGCATGCCATTGGTAGTGTTAAAGATATCCCTATGATGCTCGTTGAACAACTCGGTTGTTTGTTCAGCAGGAATAAGTGTTCTATGAACCCTCACTGGGAAAGTAAGGGATTCTCCATTGATAATTCTCTTGAATAACGCGCCTTCAACATCAGAAGAGCGCTCAAACCATTCCTGTGTTTCTGGATTTCCATGCAGGCTCCAAGAGAGAACATGCCCTTTTTTACCAGAAGGATCAACAACTATATGGGCTCCTTCCTGCTGTATCGCATATCCTGGTTCAAATGAGTACACACCTGACGTTGCATGATGCACTAATTCATGCAGGCATACAGCCGTGCTTGCTAATGCATCAAGCGGTCCTGCTGCATAGAATCGCTCCCATGCCTGCTCATGAGCTTCTTCAGCACGCCATCGTTTTACTGTATCTTTTAGAACACGAAAACCTGCGTTATCTCCTTCACTCAATCCTCTCATCTCTTCTCAAAGAATTCAATCTATAAAAATACTTCGCTATCCGAACATAGTATCCCAGAGGCTGTAAGGTTCCTTATATCCATTTATGCCTGCAATCCGTGCTGCAATCGCACGATATGCGCGCGCTGACCTGCTTCTTGGATGTGTATGCACAATTGCATCCTTTAACACGAGGGCATTCTGTATATTTTTATCCTCAGGAACAACTCCTAAAATAGGCAGCTCCAGCATATCTCTTACGTTGGAGATGGGCATCTCGCTCTTCGTGCTTCGCACTCGTGTGACAATCACTCCTTTCACGCTCTTGCCTAATTGTTCGATTACTTTCGCTGTCTTCAAAGCGTCAGTTACTGCTGGAATCTCTGGATTAGTGACAATAATCAACTCATCGCCTGATTCAAGGGCAGCAATTGCTTCCTCGCCGAGTCCTGCAGCAGAATCATAGATAATATAGTCAGCCATCTTTCTGAGTTTCTTGCCGACTTCCTTCAGCTTTCCATGGTTCAGCCTTCTTAATTCCTTAACAGACAAAGATGAAGGAATTATCTTAGTTCCAGATTCATGCTCATAGATTGCATCAGCAATTTTTGCCTTGCCAAGAAGCACATGATTCAAGCTGACTGGCACAATAGGCGCTCCCAGATGAAGTCCAACATTCGGTGTCGTTAAGTTTGCATCAAGGATGATAACATCCTTCCCAAAAGCATTTAATGCGGCTCCGAGATTAATCGCAGTAGTTGTTTTACCAACACCCCCTTTGCCTGATGTTATTGTAATAAGTTTAGCCATTCGTATGCTCGATGCAAAATCACAATGAGCACACCAGCCTATTTAAGAGAACTTATAAACTTTTCTAGCAGTGTAGAATACTCCTTCAGTTTGTCAAGATTAATATTTACAATCTCTCCATGATATGTCACCTTCAGGTTTACCCCTTTTCGGAATTCGGATTCGCGCACCTTTTCCAGTGTCTCAATGTCTCTGAATAGCTCATATAGTTCAAGCGTCTGGCTGATAATAGGATGTGATTGGTAGATGCGCTTCAACTGAACTTGTTTAGCGCGCGGTGCATTGGGCACCGGCTTCCATTTCTTCTCTTTCTTGGCCTTTTCAACCAATACATCCATTCCTAGCTCGATCATTATCTTCCACCGCAGCAATAAATTGATGATAACATCACACGTTTTCGTGTATTTTAAGCTGACATAGAGGAGATGATCAGCGCTAATCTTCTCTTTAATTATCTGCTCCATCTATGAAAACCACTCGTGGTGAGCAAGAAGAATAATACGAGCCAACTTTATATACCTTTCGTGCTCATTCCCTGCAGAAAAGTAGGAGAAATCACGAGAGTTTTCCCAAATCACGGGCAAGTTCCTCTACCTCAATTAGTAATCGCTCAATCTCTGCAAGACCTTCTTCCCAAAAAAGATCCGAACGTATATCGATGCCAAGAGAAGCAAACAACGCGCTAGGTGAGATAGATGTGCCTGCTGACAGAAATGTCTTGACTTTCTCAATTGCTTCTGGTTTCTCACGAACCATGCGCTGTAATGCCTTGGAAATCAGCAATCCTGATGCGTAAGAGTAAACATAGAAGAGATATCGAAAGTGAGGAACATAAACCCACCAGTTCTCATATCCCTGCATATCCACTGCAGCTCCAAGATACTCTTCCATGTGTTTCCGAAAGAGTGTTCCAAGATTCAAATGAGAAAGATACCTGTGCTTCCTAAATTCAGCATGCATCTCCTGCTCAAATCGGTAGAATGCAATCTGGCGAATGATCGTACTCATATCATCATTCAGCTTTGCCATCAGTAAAATGAGGCGCGTTTCTTTGTCAGCATCCTTGAGAAGAGCCTCAAATACAAAGTCCTCCATGAAGGTGCTTGCAACCTCTGCGGTAGATTTGGGTGTATCGAAGTCCAGTGCATGTTGTTTCTGTTTCATCAGTTCATTATTAATACCATGTCCAAGTTCATGCGCAAGAGTGGTCACATCTCTCAGTTTATTATCATGATTCAATAAAATATATGTAGGCTGCTCCAAAGCATGATGCATGCAGAAAGCTCCTGCATGCTTGCCTTTGCGCGGATACACATCTATCTGCCCCTGCTTAAGGTATCCTTCAAAGATACGCTTGAAGGATGGGTCAAGATCTCCAAAAACACTTAAAACTAGGTTGGTTGCGTCTGCATAAGAGTATTCCTTCTCCCCCATCCCCACAGGAACATTCCTCTCGGAGTATTTCAGTTTCTTCACACCCATAAGTTTTGCCTTGAGTTGATAGAACTTCCTGGAGAGAGCATACCCTTTTGTTGAGACCTGCGCAATGAGAGCATCCACAATCTCGGTCTCGATATCATCCTCAAGGTGCCGTGAAATATCAGGCCGTTCAATTTTTCGCAAATCATCATCAATCTTCTTGTTCATCAAAATTGCATTCATCTCTGCTTCTGCAACGTCAGCATGCACATCAAGTATCTCTGTGAACGCCTGCGCAGCTTCATCTCGTGTTGCTTTGTCAGGGGAATCAAGCAAGGATTGTAATGCAGAAAAGTGCTTCTTCTCAGTCTTACCCTTGACAGTAATCTCGCGTTCCTGCTTGGAGAGCAGCCCATTCAGCATACGCTGCCAAAACTCGCTTGCAGGAATCTCCTTTAAGGTCAAAATCTGCTCTTCCTGCTCACTAAGTGTATATTTCGCTCTGGTAAAAAGCCGTTCAAGAAAATGGCGGTACTTTTGTAGACCAGCATGCTTAAGAAAAGCCATCTGAAAATTTGGAGAGATCTTCCCAAGATTAAGCGTGAAGAATGCAAGCTCATTACTCATCTTTCTTAAGAATTCATCCACTCCATTCAGAGCTGCCTTCACTTCTGCATTTCCCTCGTCTTGATAGTGTCTTAAAGAGATAGCATACCCTTGATTGCCGAGAAGTCCTCTTTTTCTGAGCAATGCCTCATATTCATCTAATGCTTCTTGTGCAGTCTCTGGATGTTTCAGGTAATCAGAACGAGTCTTCCATTTTTGCACAAAAGATCCTACTGCCTCGCGTATCTGTATTTGCTCTGCAGCAAGCCCAATATCTGTAGATAGAAGTTGAAAATCCCACTCATGCTCCATAAACTTCACCAATCAAAGTCATTAATATACTTTTTCATCCCTCAATTTCAAATTAGAACCTTTCTGCTTGAACACTTCATATAAGATAATGCCTGCAGCAACAGAAATATTATAGCTCTCCACCATACCTACCATCGGGATGCTGATGAATGCATCACATGCCTTCTCCAGCTCAGGACTCATTCCATTATGTTCAGCTCCGAACACAATCAAACACTTTTCTGGGAATGCATAAGTAGTAAGTTGTTTGCCAGTTCCAGTAGTTCCGATGAACGAGTATCCTTCCTGTTTCATATTCTCTGTAAATGAAGTCAAATCTGTAACCTTCTCAAAATTTATCCATTTTGTTGCACTTGAACTAGATTTCTTGCCGATGCGCTTGAAATTGGGGCATTCATTATAGGTATAGTATAAATAAATAGTCTGTATGCCCATCCCATCAGCAGTTCTGGCTAATGCTGCTACATTATGCGGATCGTGTACATTGTCAATAAGAAGGCCAACATTTTTTAGTTTATTCAGGGAGTAATGTGTTATCTTTGCCTTTCGTTGCTCATTTACCATTCTTTACGAGAGACTCAGTATTGCTTCAGCGATATCTCCAGTCTTCTCCAGTGCATCTCGTGCATCTTTCTCTGATACGCCTGTTTTCTCCATCACCAGTCTAATATCCTCTGTTCGTATGCCTGTCTCTTCTCGCGCTTCTCCAGTTACCTGCCAAGAATCCTGTCCTTGCATCGTAATCTTCTGCACATTCGCCGGAGAGATAACAATCCTGTTACCATCACTCTTCTCAATTACCACTCTCTCCGCCTCTATATCTTCCTGCTTGAGGCCCATTTGCTTCATCAATGCCTTCATTTGGCTTGGATTTACACCGGGAAACATACGCCCCCGTAGATTCAAGGGTTTTTAGACATTTCTAATCAGGAAAATATCAAGCGAAGAACCTCGCAAGAACATTATTATCTCCTGCAACTGCTCATCTTTATCTGACACAAGATAATTATATTGTAATCCTGCCTCGTTTTATCCCCAAGGCAAGACCTTGAGGTATTAGAAAACAATAAACACAGTTATCCTATATAACTACGATTGTATGGCCAGACAAAGATACATGCAATATAGACACAAAGAGCATATGTTTTAATTAGAATGCTGGATACACCGTTAATTAGACCTCACGGTCTGCTGTTCTCTCTGCTTGTAGGAAGTCTGTAGAGAAGACGATCGATTTCAGCTCGGTCGTCATTAGTAATAAGATTAACTCGATAAGCAACAGAGTCTACGACTATTCTATCACACGGAAGCGCATATGAAAGGGAGAAAGTGTTAATACTTTTTGAGAAAAGGTAATCGAAGAAGGAGCTTGCTGCATAATCAAGTTCATGACTATTAGCAATTACCGTTATTCCTCCTTTCTCAGTAAATGGAACAGCTAAAAATGTGTAATTATACCTCTCTAATCCGGAAAAACCAATACCTCGAGTTAGAAACCGAGGAACTGGTCTAGAACGCATCTCATGCATGCGTACTGCATGAAAAAGAGGTATATCTCTCATCTAAGCAAAGCTATACTAAACTATTTATAGCTTTCTCTCAGATGAAACAGGATGCGGAAGAGAACAGTGGCAGGCATAGGGATACTAGTACTCGCACTGGGAGCCTATACAGTTATCCCTAGAAAGATAACTCCCCTCAGTTTCCATGATGTAAACCATGATAATATTCCTGATGCAATTGTGTGCTGGGAAGAGAGCGAGTTCAACATGACTAGATTGAAGTATGATTGGGAGTGCATCAGGGAAGAGAAATATCGCTATATGATTACTAGTCCATCAGAGCTGAGCGATACTTTTGTTCATTTCGGCTATATTGATGGCACAAAGCTGAAAAGAACAGATACGGGATATCAAACCAGAGCAAGACCTGTATTTCTTACAAAGCGTGTTACGTATCAAGGCATCTTCAAGGGAACGCTTATAACAGCCCGCGATACTGAGAACACCAGGGTATTCCTCGAGGTAACTCCTGCCGACAATCCAGAAGAGCATGTAAGGATACCTCTCTTTGAAGAAGATAAGTAAATAAATCTCGAGCTATCCAGAAACTGGCCAGAATATCTTCATTGCCAGTACAAAAACAGCAATCAGCACTAGAAATATCACAACCTGCGTAGGACTCAGCATAAACCTGCTTTTATACTCTGCATCATACCGCATCAGACCGCCGAACGGTCCGGGAACACTCATCTGCTGTTGCTGCGCCATTCTCTCTGAAATAGAAAGGGCTATAAAAAGCTATGCCTTGATTACATCTTGAGTTGAATATTCAGTGAAGAACCTTATGGCAAGACCATAGTGCATCAGAAGAAGAAAAGAAGAATATCATTATCCAGAATACGATGAGCTTTGCAGACATCGGCTAATAATATCACAAAACCCTTCGGGTTTTTTGCGGTTTTGTGATGTCGGGGAACTGCGGCTCCCCGAACATGCTCAAGGACAGGAGTCCTTGACACCGCCGGGGAAATCACGATATAGAACCACGGACTAAATTCCGTGATTTCTACGAGCGTTAATAGTAAAATTTCCCATATTCCGGAGCTCTCTCAATAACCTGCCCTTTTTCATTGCAAAGAACAATCTGTATTGCAGTCTCCTTACTTCCTAAAGCTCTTGTGTGATAAAAAACATTAGTCCCGATAACCTCACGGTCACTACCTGAAAAGAAACTTGCAAATAGTCTTGATCTCACTATCTCATAAGCGGGAATTACAGCACATATTGAATTTCCAGGCATAACTCTGCTTGGCGCATTGAAAACTAATTCTTTGACCTGGCTAACAGACTCATCTAGTGGCCTAACAGAGAATATATTTGATGTTATCTGTCCGGTCAGATATGGGCCCGGAGCAGGCCCCCCTATTGCCCCTTCTGGATATATAGATGTCTGCGAAACTTTCTGAAGAGCTCCAATTACCTCAAAATTTCCTTGCACAACTAATTCGGCTAATGGTTTATGAAGCCCTTTTAATGCTTCCAATTCTTCTCTAATAGCTGATTCTTGATTTTTCTCAAATTCATCCATATCAACAGGATGGCGCAGGAAATTCTCAAGATTACTCATCGCAAGATTAATCTATTTATCTATATAAAGATTATTATGTTTGAATTTATCTCATCTTTTCTTCGCCATCTTCCATAATAATTCAAACTGCTTTCTATAAGAGTCTGCAACCTCTTTACTTCTTATGATAATCAAATGATCTGGATTGCCCCAAACAATAATCTGTACATTATCTCCATAAATCTGTACTGGGTTAGGATTGAAGTATTTTTCTTCTATTTTTCTATAATTTGAACTTCCTTTTTGAAATATGCCTCTAGTTCCCTCCTTGATAATAACTCTCTCTCTAATTCTGTACTTAAGCATATCTCGTTCATACTGCTCACAAATAGTATTATAGTTTGATAAAGGAACAGATTCATCAATAGCCGTACATAAAACAAGTCTGTTTTTGCTGTGTTTCAATCTGTTTATTATATCTCTTAAAGCTACTCTAGAAACATTCTTTCCCTTATATGTTTCAACCATCAAAACATCGTTTGATTTCTTATCTAATCCAGACAATTCTGGTAAAATGTGCTTGAAACTTTCGGCTTTCTCATCAAGATATTCCGAAATCATCTCTGGGCGCACCGATTTATATTTCTGCGACTTTCCTTCCTTTATTGAATTAACATAGCCCTTTTCAACCAGCCTATTCAAGGCGTCATAAGTGGCCTGCCTGTACATACCTGTTTTTTGCGCCAAATCATAAGCAGATAAACTTCCATATTGCAGTAAAGTAAGATAAATCTCGCTTTCATAATCAGTTAATCCAATTTCTTTCAGAACTTTCTTATCCATAATTATTATAGAATTCTCTGTCTTTTAACCCTTTCTATTGTAGTATGATTTCATACGAATTAAACTTTAATAGTGATAAAAATGCGAAATTAGATGAAAGTAAAGACATTTTCAGTCCCGGAAATAAAAATTCCTACAGACTTTGCAGAATTTGGAGCAGAAAGGCAGCCATCTACTGATGTAGCGGGCTGTGAAAATTGCAAAGTTTCAGAAAATGCATTAGAGGCCATAAAAGCAAGCACACCATCTATGCTCATAGATCATTGGCAATCTCAAGACAAACAATTAAGAAGAGAATTAGGAAATTTACATGGAGTCAAGCCCGAACAGGTTTTTCTTACTGCTGGGGCGTTAGGAGGAATAATTTATACATTTGACATATTTGCAGACCAAAATACCAGAGTAGGCCTTCTTACACCAGACTTTCCAGGTTTTAGGCATTATGCACAAAGAGCAAGATCACAAATAGAAACGCTCGAGAGCAAAACATTCCCCTTCACCCATTCTTCTAAAGATATAACAGATTTCATTAAGAAAAAGGATATCTGCTTATTCATAACTTCAAATCCAAGTGCGGTCACAGGAACCATAAGAGAAAAAGATGAAATAGAAGCTATACTAAAAGCAAATCCAGAAACAATGCATATAATAGATGAGGCAGACTCAATTTATCCAGATTTATCGGCAGCACAATTAGCAAATAGATACGATAATTCCATGTTTTTAGGCAGCTTCTCAAAGTTTTACGGATTATCTGGATTGAGAATAGGTTATCTGATAACTCCTCCTGATTATATAAACGCGTTAGAAAAAATGATCAATCCTATAGAGCTAACTAGTGTAGCCATTCTCGCTGCAAGACACGCATTAAGAGATATCAATTATCAAACAGAAACACAAAAAAGAGTAGAAGAAAATCTAAAATTGCTAGAAGGTACTTGTCAAGATACTTCTTATAAAATTGTTCCTGGAAGTAAATGTTTTGCATCATATATATGGGCTGATGATAGCACAGAGGACCCTGGAAAAGCACTAGAAAAAGAAGGGATTAAGATAAACAATGGTTCTTACTTCGGACTTCCAAAGGGTGGAAGAATTAATCTTAGTGACAAAAGAAAAATCTCTGAAGTGGCTGAAGCAATAAGAAGAATTCACTCGCGCTAACCCATCATTTCTTCGCCATCTTCCATAATAATTCAAATAAATTCTTATAAGTCTTAGCCAAGTCATCTGACTCAATAACTACGGCGTAGTATGGTCTTTGAAAAATAGCAAAAGCAACTTTATTTCCGTAAACAACACCTACGCTCGGAAGTTTAATATCCTTTGGCAAGAATCTCACTTCTGAATATCTACTTGTTAATACTTTTTCCCCAAAGGGGACCAACAATCTCTCTCTTATTTTCTTTTCTTTAAGTTTCCTAACATACTGCTCGGCTAAAGTTCCAAATAATTCGTGAAATGATTTATCTTCCCCAAAAGCAATATAGTCTTTCCCAACTGCAATAATATCCTTGAGTACTGCCAAACCACCTTGCACTCCTTGATATACTTCAACTCTCACATTCTCCTTTTCCTCTTTCTCTATTTTTTGTAAAGAAAAAATAGCTCTACGAGCTGCCTCTTCTTTTGATTTTATATAATTTAGCAATGCTTCTGGTTTTGTAATTGAA
>JACPXY010000039.1 GCA_016196285.1 Candidatus Pacearchaeota archaeon
TGCAAAAAAGACGCAGAACTTTTTAGAATGAGATATAATCATATTAGACCGCATACAAGTTTAGAAAAGAAAACTCCTGCTCAAGTTTACTTTGATTTTACTAAAATAATTTAGGGGTGACATATGTCTGTGGATTGCACAGGGAGTTTCGAGAGCATTCTCATCTTCAATCATGGATACTGCTTGCCTGAGTTGATGTACTATCGTCTGGAATGGCTAGATATTCTTCCTTAGACTATGCAATATATCGGAAGGTTTAGATAAACATATGTTTATGTTTAAACATGGTTAAGACAATAACTATACGAGAAGAGGCATACAATGCCTTGAAAAGACTGAAAAAGAGAGAGCAGAGCTTCAGCGAGATTATCATCGAGATAGCTGGAGAGAAAAGAAAGATAGATATCTGTGATTTCTTTGGGATACTCAAAGATTCAGAAGCTATAGAAGAGGCAAGAAAAAACCTGAAAAGATACAAAGCAGAAGCTGACAAAATGGCTAGAGAAAAAGAAGAGAAATTAAGAGAGTGATATGGCAGTTCTTGATAGCTCGGCGATTATTGAGATTGTCTCGGGCAGCAAAGACGGCTTAAAACTTCTTGAGAAAGTATGTGATACTATCTATTCACCACATCGATAAATGTGAATGAGTGCTTATTGACATTCAACAAGAGAGAAAGAGGATGCACTTAAAAGCGTTGAGATTGAGAGACTTAATGAATAGGGGGTGTTTGATTGGAAAGCTCGATATACTTATCGCCTCTATATGCATAAACCATGGCCTTCCCCTCGTGACGTTAAATCAGGATTTTAGGAAGATAAAGCAGATTCCTAATCTCGTGCATCCCAATGTTAATTTCATTCACTCCGTAGCAAGCTGACGGGGTATTGCACTCGGTTTTATCGTGAATTCTGATGATTATAGCAAATATTTGTTCAGAATTCCCGTGATAAATAATTCCAAAAATAGTGCTACAATCATGGAATTATTTATAATCGGAATCCGCTAATTACATTTTGAGCCGTAGCAAGCTGTGGAGTATTCCACTCAAAATGTAATAAAGGGATTGAATATTATTACTCCTGATTAAAACAGCATCGGCGTGATGAAAACCTCTATTAATGCTGCTAGGAAGAGAATAATGATGCCGAGGATTACGAGGTTTAAGGCATCTTGCAGAACCTGCCAGAACTTCTCAGTGCCTGCCTCATGACGTATAACTGCTACTGATACCATTCCTCCTGCCAATGCAATAGTGAAATAAGATGCTATCTCTGGAATGCCGTGAATCATGTAGCGTGCAAGACCGAGCGGCAATGCGCTTAAATCTGATTTGGTGAAGATACCAATAGCTGCTGCTATCACGCTCGCATTCCAGGCAAGAATGAAGATGACTCCTGCGCCGAAGATTAGGGAGAATACCAGGGTAAATATTGAGACATAGAGGTTGTTCGTGAATATTAGAAATAGACGTGCAGTGCCTGTGACTGCTCCTGTGCTGGCTGCAGAGCTCTTGAGCCCGTACTGCTGAACGCAGTCATTGAAACTTGAGGGACGATTAATCTGGCAATAAGTCTCTATCTGCGCCCTGAAACTTTGCGTTGATGAAAGTGCAACATACCAGAATGAGAAAGCCACGACGAATCCGAGGAAGAGAAACATGAATGCATAGACTGCCCGACGGTGCTCTTTCAGCAAAGCCCATGCTCCCCTCATCGGAAGGATGCGCTTCTCCTCCAGCTTGATGGTATAGTAAATGAAAGGCATGGAGAACATGACTGTAAAAGTCACGACCAATACGCCTGCGTATTTTGAGAGCACGGCATCCTGAGAAAACACCCACTCTGAAAGCAGGATAGAAAGACTTGCATAGAAAGCTCCGATGAAGAAAAGCTCCCAGGGATGCCGTTCAGCTTTCCATGGATTTATCAGCATCTCTAACATAGTACCCTCTGTGCTCAGAACCTGGCCTGGCTTATATAGTTTATTCTTTAGCTGACTTTTTACTGCGGTTCCTGCTGCTCTAGCAGATGCATGAGTTCCTGCAGTTTAGACGTGTGCTCGGTGAGCTGCTCAAGTATCAGCATCCTTGATTCCCGCAGATTTATGATTTGCGAATCAATGATAGAAAGAACTTCTACAGGCTGTTTCTTGACGATAATGCCTGCTCCTACTTCCACAAAAAGCTCCTTGGAGTCAAGTGTTGTCTTGGTGAAGATGCCCTTGCCGAGAGAAGCGAGCAGCTCAGGGCTATTGGACTCCTTAAACACGAGCAGGTTCTTGCTGAATGCCTCAAGCTCGCTTACTTGCGAATCAATGAAGGCGAGATGCTGCTCAAATTGCTCTGCCTGCTGATGGAGTTGTGCTGCCTGTCGAATCAATGCTTCATCCATGGAAGATATGGCTATCTGGCAGTTTTAAAGTTAGTGTTTTCTCATTGAGGTTAAACCGATAATATTAAATATCAGATGATATCTAATAATATCAGATGAAAAGAAAATATATCAAAAGAAATATCAGAGAATACTTTTTTGTCAATACATCTGCTAAGCTTAGAGTAAGAGAGATAGAACGGACTCTTGCTCTCTCCCTTCCCTCAGTTATACACTATTGTAGAGAATTGGAGAATGAAGGCATTCTAACTGTGATTAGAATAGGCAAGGTTGTCTTTTATACTGCAAACAAGAGTAATGAAAAGTATCTCCTTGAGAAGAGAATCTATAATCTAAGAAGAGTGTACGACTCTGGTCTTGTTTCCTATCTTAAGCAGGAATTAAACAATCCTTCACTCATTCTCTTCGGCTCATTTGCAAAAGGAGAAGATAATGAGGAGAGCGACATTGACCTCTATATAGAGACTCCTTCTAAGAAGAGAGTTTCTCTTGAGAAGTTCGAAAAACTGCTTAAAAGAACAATACACGTATTCCAGCATAAGAGCCTGAGAGAGCTAAGAAACCCTCATCTTGCAAATAACATTATCAACGGAATTCCTCTTAATAAGCAGATAGAGGTCTTTACATGAGAGAAACTAATTGGAATGATTGCTTGACTGATAACTCTGCCAGAACTATCACTCCAGATATAGATAGAGCAAGAGCACTAGAGCAGACTGCGAAAGACAGAATACAGGTAATCGCGGGAATTAATGAGAAGAACTGCAATTTTGTATTTGAAGATTACTATACTTCTCTCCTTGAACTTTTGCAGGCAATGGCATTTAAGAACGGATTCAACATTCTCAATCATATCTGTCTAGGTTATTACTTGAGAGATATTCTAAAAAGAGAAGACCTCTACTTCTTGTTCGATGATGTTAGATATAAGAGAAATTCACTCACGTATTATGGAAGCAAGATGGACTACGAGACTGCCAAAGAAGCAATAGAGGCCTGCAAGAAGATTATCAGAGAATTAAGCATGTGAGGGATTACTGTTTTTCAATTTTCCAGACTTCCAAGGATTCCATGAAAAGCTTTTGTCGTGCTTGCAATTCATGTTTCATCTTCAGCTTCTTCAGTAGTGCAATGATTCTCGTGCGCTTTGTCAGCGAGGAAAGGACAATCAGGATGCTTCCGTGCTCATTCAGATGGAGAGATGCCTGCTTGAGGAATCGGAGAAGAATCTCGTCCCCGTATTTGCCTCCTGATGTGATAAGTCTTGAATCTTTGTCTTCGCGTTTATCTTCCGGCAAGTATGGGGGGTTGAAGATAATCAAATCAAACTTTCCTTTGACTTTTGAGAAGAGGTCTGAATACTTTACTTGAATGCCTTGCTGCCTTGCATGCCTGAGTGCTTCCCTGTTTATATCAACGGCAACGACTGATGCTGCGCCTGCATCCAGTGCTGCCTTGGCTTGAATCCCTGAGCCGGTGCCCATGTCAATAACTTGCTTGCCTCGCGCATGCTTTGCAGCTTCCTTGGCGAGGAGCAGGGAATCTTCAGCAGGCTCATATATCATGGTTCATTAGGTGTGCAAGCAGAAGAATCAGCGCAGGAGTAACGAGTAATGTATATATTATGTCTGCTGCTATCGGCAATACTGAATAGAGTCCCTCATACAGTATAAAAGAAACGACAAGCAAGGAAAGTGTCTCAAGATAGTGCTGTTTGACAAATCTTGTGCTGGCGCGGATACTGCTGATAAGTGAGAGAGAATCCCTTACTGCGAAAAAGCTGGAGAAGGTCAGGAAGATAAGAAATGCCAGCAAGCCGGCAGAGTAGATAAGATAGAAGAGCGTCTGTGCTGCTGGCACTGAAAGAGAGAGTGCTGTTCCCAGTGCACCTGTTCCGTAATGCGCAATAACTCTTACTAAGCTGATAGCCAGCACTGAAATGAGGAGAATGCCTGCGATGCGCGGAACATGAGTGCGCAATGAATGCATGGCTGCTGGAAATGCTGGTTGTCTCTTGAGCGCTGCAAAGGATATGCCTATGAGTCCTGCAAGTGCGTAGGAAAATACTGCAAGCGAGATTATTCCTGTAATGCCAAGCCAGAGATAGAGATGTGCTGCAGTGGTAAATCCAGGCACGATTCTCTTAGATGCACTCTCGAGCAGGAAGGTGTATATGATGATGCAGAGTGCTGGCACAAAGAGAAGAGGAGTTCTAAAAAATACGTTCAGCGGTCTGGAGAGCCAAGTATGAAGCTTCATGAGGAGAAAAAGGCGACAATCTGGTCACTAAACACTATCGTCAGAATCAGCAGCGCAAGAATGAAGATAAATGCTGCCAGAAGACCGACGACAAGATTAGTGTTAATACCTTCTTTCTTTGGAAGCGTTATAGCTAGGGAGGGCGCAGGCGGTGCGGCAAATCCTGATGCCTGCTGAATGTTGAGTGCTGGTGCAGGCACCGATGGCCTGGGTGCTGGAAGAGAGAGTTGTTGAGGCGTTGCAGGCTTTGGTTTCTGTACTGGCAGAGATGAAGGAACTGATTTTACTGGAGAAGAAGTTATTATAGGGATGACTCCTTGCGCAAGCGCATTTGCAGCCTCGGTGACTTCCTGCTGATTGTATCCTGCGTTGATGAAGCTCGCAACTGCCTGGTCAAGTGTGGCTCCATGCTCAAGCGCATTTTTCAGACCTATGACCAGTTCCCGGTTCATACTGAGAGGACTTTGCCGTTATGCACTAGATGCACTGTTTTATTTAAGGTGTATCCCATCTCCTGCGCAAGTGCTGCTCCTGCGGTCAGCTTCTTGAGATCACCGTGAGAGGGGATTACGTGCTCTGGTTGAGTGAGCTTAATTAAATCCCTTAAATCCTCGCGTCCACCGTGGCCTGATACATGCACATTATCAAATATCCTGACTTGATGCTTCTTCAGACGCTGTTCAAGCTGCTGCCGATTCAACTCATTAATAGGAGTAGGAATAGTCTTTGAAGAGAAGATGACATGGTCTTCTGGCGAGAGCTGGATGGGAAGCTGGTTCCTAGATATTCTGTCGAGAACAGACCCTGGCTCTCCTTGGTGGCCGGTGCAGACAATCAAATATTCTTCTTTGTTCTTATTTATCTGCTTCAGCACTTTATCCATCTGCTTCTTGTATGTCAACAGCCTGATGTCGCGCTTGAACGGCGCTTGACCTATATGCTCTGCAGCGAGCATGTACTTGTTCAAGCTGCGACCGAGGAATACGACCTTCCGATTCAAGCGCTTTCCAAATTCAGTGATTGTTTTCAAGCGAGCAATGTGCGAAGAGAAGGTAGTTACTACAATCCCTTTCTTTCGGTTGTCAGTGGTGAAGAAAACATCTTCCAATAAGCTTTTTGCAATCTTCTCCGACGGTGTTTTTCGGTCATCAGGGGCGTAGAGGCAGTCAACAATCAGCGCTTTAACGCCCTGCTTGGCAAGCTCCTTAAGGCGCTTGTAATTCGGCTTGTCACCGAAGACAGGAGTATTGTCCAATTTGTAATCATTTGCGTACAATACTACTCCTTCAGGGGTATGGACTGCAATAATAGCTGACTGAATTGTTGAGTGGGTCATGTTGATGAATTCTACTCTATACTCCCGCTTGCCCCTAATCTTAAAAGAACCGTTTACTGGGACTGATATAATTTTATTAGGAATGTGCTGGTTTGAATCCTGCATGAGCACTTTAAGCACTGACATGGTGTATGGTGTTCCCAGCACTGGCGCATGATATCTCGGGGCAAGGTAGGGTATGCCTCCAACATGGTCAAGATGCGCGTGCGAGACCAGCACTGCGCGGACTTTTGCACGGAGATTGTGGCGGTCAAGATGCAGATCATCAGGCAATGCACCAATCGCGCGCATGCCTTTCTCAGTAGGAATCTTTTCCTGCTCTGCAACACCGACGATGGCTGGCAAGAAGAGGCCTGCATCAAAGAGAATCACATCTTCTCCTAATTCACGAGCAGTCATATTCTTTCCGACTTCATTGTAGCCTCCAATAGTATGTATCTTCATAAAGGAAAATACCTCTGGGAGTTTATATAACTTTGTTGCACTGAGAGAAGTAATCTGCGGAGAGTAGCGACAGATTTAAATACAGCCCAGGTTTATCTTAGTAAGGCAAAAAAATGGGTGACGTACGAAGAGGCAAATGGTTAGGTCTTCTTATAGTAAGCGTCATCCTCGCCAGTGCTGTGGTTTTTGCTGCATTTGCCATTACACCCTCGTCAGTAGGGGTATTGGAAGATATCTATATCCTTCACAATATTACTGTCAACAATAGCTTGCTGGCAGATGGCTGGACGGACATCACTGAAGTAAATATCACAATACCGAACAGTTTCACATTCTTAACAAGTTCAAATGGAACAGGAGCCTATGGACATAACACGACCTTCTCGAATACATCCACGGTATTGCGTTGGAACAACTCCGGCGGCTTTATATTCAACACAACGGCGGAAAACATCACCTTCTGGTTCAATCTCAGCGCAGCAACGCCAGGCAAATATAATATCACTATTGATCTTGGAAACTCTACTGGCGGAACCATCCAGATGCTGAATTACAGCGTGCTTGTGAACGACACGACTGTTCCTTCAACTGCTGCATTCAACACGACTACTGAACTTGATGGGTTTAATCTCTCACGAGGCGACATACGATTTAATGCAAGCTTTGCTGATAACGGCGTTCTTCAGACGATTATTGTTGAACTTTTCAATTCGACGCATGCACGATTGAACTTCAGCACTAATGCTACCTCGCCTTTCATGGGAGTCTTTGCAGGGCATGGGGACGGCATTTACAGGATGAACTTTACGGTGAATGACACTTATGGCAATACAAATCGAAGCGTGAGTCGATTGTTCCGCTTTGACGCTACTTTCCCGATAGTAGCATTAAACACAAGCACGGCAACGAATCTCGCTAATGTGACCAGTGTTTTCGTCAATGTATCTGTCAATGAAACTAATGAAGGCAACATCACCTTCCTGATTTGGAACAATACTGCTGTCATCAATAGCACAACATTCAATACCTCAATCAGAACCATTAACTTTACTGGACTGGCTGATGGAAATTACAGCTATAATGTAACTGTTGTTGATTTTGCGAGCAATCGAAATACGACTGCTCTGAGAAGCGTGAATATCGATACAACATATCCTCTAATTGAATTTGCCGGAGGAACGAACAATAGCGGCACGAACATGAGCAGGAATTATCTTTTTGTCAATGTCTCTGTAACGGAGACAAATGAGTTCAATATTACTTTCATGCTCTGGAATGATACTGTTATTATTAATACTACCTCCTCAACAGGCATGATACGTAGCCTGAACTTTACAGGGCTGAATGATGGAAATTACAGCTATAATGTCTCAGTCGTCGATTATACAGGTAATACAAATACATCTGGAGTGCGAACCATCCGCATAGACTCGACTGCTCCAAGTATCACTCATAGTTGTGATGATACCACTGTCAAATCTGGAGAGACTATTACTTGCTCATGTACTGCTACGGACGCTCAAGACAGCAGTCCCGTGGTTGTATCTGTTGCCAATCCTTCTACTTCACAGACAGGAGACTTCTCAACTACTTGTACTGCTACGGACTTCACCGGTAATGTCGGTACATCAACTATTAACTATGTCGTTGGCAGCGCTGGAAGTGGTCCAAGTGGAGGCAGCGGAAGCAGCTCAAGCACGAGCACATCTCCGTGGGTTTCAACACATACTGCAACCAGCGAACAAGTTACTGCTGGTATAACACAAGCCCTTGGCTCAAATGAGCGTGTAAGTGTTCCAGTGAGCGGAGCAACGCACCATGTTGCAGTACTCTCGCTAACAAGCACCACTGCATTGATACAGATAGCAAGCACTCCTCAGAATGTGACTATGAGTGTAGGCGAGAGCAGACAGTTTGAAGTGAGCGATGACAATTACTATGACTTGAATGTGACCTTGCAGAGCATCTCCAACAATAAAGCAAATGTAAGCATCATGGCAGTGCATGAATTGATGCCTGGAACACAAGCACAGCAAACAGCTTCTTCAACTAACATTACATCAGGGTCTTCTGGAGAAACTGAGAGTGGAGAAACAGGAAAGCTCGGTATGACCTTCTGGATTATCCTGGGTGTAGTTATCCTGGTGATTATCATTGCATTGGCTGCACGCGGATCTGGAAAGAGACGGTAAAGTTCTCTCGGAAAGATACTCTAGCATAATAGACTATTGTTAGTTCATAAAAATAAAATTTTATAGTCAGACATCAAGTAATTATTTTCTGAGTAAAGAACCCTATGGCAAGACCATAGGGCATCAGAAAGAAGAAACATTATTATCTCCTGCAACTACTCATCTTTATCGGACACAAGATAATTATACTTGTTAAACTATTTTAGGTTTATATTGTAATCCTGCCTTGCTTTATCAAAAGCATCACCGCACTGCACTCTATGGACTTGTTTTTCTGCTTGTTGTTCTGCAAATAACATCGTTTGTCATGTTCAGCTCCCGCATCACAAAAACACAGTCTGAGCTTGAAGCAACGCGTGCAAACCTGACTCAGACGTTTATGCAGGCTTTGGAGAACTACAATACGCAGAACCAGCAAAGCTTCAGTGAGTTAGCGCAAGAACTCCGCAGCCAAAAAGAAACGCAAAGCAGCTTCCTTGAAGAGATTACTGTTCTGAAATCATCTGCCGGCGATTTCTCTGCAGTAGTTGAAGATGCAGTAAAAGGAGTGGTCAGCGTAGGGACTGATAAAGGAACTGGCTCAGGATTTATCGTCGACTCTCAGGGATATATTGTAACTAATTATCATGTAATTGCGGATGCGAAGAAGATTGCAGTACTGACATATACGCGTGATGTTGTGCCTGCAGAGCTTCTTGGGGCTGATAAAGATAGGGATTTAGCAGTGCTTAAAATATCAGGAACACATCATGCCTTGCCACTTGGAGACTCTGACTCGCTGCAAGTAGGCAGAAAAGTAATTGCCATTGGCAATCCTTTTGGGCTTTCATTTACAGTTACTGAAGGAATTGTCTCTGCACTTGACCGCGAAGGACCGAATGGACAGCTTGATTACATCCAGACTGATGTTTCACTTAATCCTGGCAACTCAGGAGGTCCATTGATTGACACTTCTGGGCGCGTTATAGGGATTAACAACTTCAAAGTAGGCAATGCGGAAAGTCTTGGATTTGCACTTGAGATTAATGCTGCAAAAGATGTTATTAACCATCTCGCAAATGCGACCATTGTCTCATGAAACAGAAATCAACGGCACGCTTGAAGAAACGCTACATCCAGACAGATGGAAGCAGCGAGGCGGTGAAGCATGCGTTGTTGGAGTATATGGGTGTCAGTGGATGGGCGCGGGCAGCTCCGCAGCTTCTTCCTTGGAAGAAGGGAGTGGTCATTGCAATAAGGAGAGAGATGGTTGATGAAGTCAGGGCTGCATTGGAGATATCTTCACCGGCAATCCGTGTTCTACGAGTATCTGGAACATTGAAAGGATTACACTGATGAGTCTGATGTATAGGAAGTGCCCATCACTCATGTGGTCAACTGCTACACGCAATTACGGATTGGTGGAGGGCGGCGGAGATTGGGATACAATTGCAGAAATTATTGAAGCTGCCTTCGATAAATATCCTGTTGAGATACGATACCTTTGAACAGAAACCTTTAATTATGTTGTTTTGTTTCTTCCTTGTATGAGAAAAGAGGGTCAAATCCAGATGTCATTTACGATGATTTTCTCTATTATTATTATTATTGCAACTGTTGCTCTGGCATTCTATTTTATCCAGAAGTTCCTTGAGACAGGAGAATGCGTATCGACTCGCTTATTCAAGAAGGACTTGCAGGACTCGATAGACCGCGTATGGCGTGCGCCTGCGCAATCACAACAACCCTTTACCCAGAAGCTACCCTCTGGTGTGAAACAGGTTTGTTTTGGTGATTACAGAGATGCAGAAGCGTATCCAGATATTCAAGAGCAGTATGCCTTGTATGCGCGGGATGGAGATAATTTCTTCATCTATCCTGCTGAGAAAGCGTGCGGAGGAAGTGTTGCTCGCCAGGAGATTCTACATCTATCACTTACAAACCATAGCTTCTTCTGTATTCCAGCAGAAGATGGAAAAATTACCATGACTCTCAGCAAGCGCTCGAGCACTGATGCGTTTGTGTATGTCAGCACATGAAAAAAGGAGGTTTTGAGTTCAGCTTCACATGGATATTCTCCCTTCTGGTTGGAGCAGCAGTCATTGCGCTCGCTATTTATGGAGTAAGCAAGCTCATTGGAACCGAGCGAACTGTGCAGGATACGCAGATGGCTCAAGAACTGCAGATTATTCTCAGCCCATTGCATACTAGTGTTGAGTCAGGCAACAGACCGAAGACACTGACGTTTCCAAGTGAAACACGAATGACGGTAAGCTGCAGCAGCAAGCAGCCTTTTGGCGAACAGCGAATAAGCATTGCGTCTCGTTCTGCACTTGGGGAAGAATGGCAATCTGCTGGTGTTGAGAATGTGATACGCGGACAGTATTTATTCTCTGAGAAGATTTTACAAGGAAGAGAGATACATGTACTTGTGCAACCCTTTTTCTTTCCATATAAAGTTACTGATAGTATCAGCATCTGGTCTGGAGACTACTGCTTTGTCAATCCAGAGAGGAATGTTGAAGAGATTCTTGGAGGCACTGGATTGAATGTGACGAGCATCCGCATGGTGGATGCATTAAGCCAGTGTTCAAGGAATAGCACACGCGTATGTTTTGTGCATTCAGACGGCAGTACCGGCTCAACGCAGGGCTGTGATACAGTGGTTAATACAGCGCTGCAGCAAGTAAAGAAGAAAGGCAAGATTATCTACTATGAAGGCTCCTTACTCTATGGGGCGATATTCAGCGACCCTGAAGTATATGAGTGCACTGTACAGCGAGTTATGCTTAAGACTCAGGAACTTGCAGGAATCTATGCTGAAAAGAGCAACCTTCTTTCAGGCATGAGCAATGGATGCAGTTCTGCGCTCGGCAGTTTAGTGCAAGGATACCAGCAGACTGCACGCATCAATAACTCCCGTGAATTAAGCAGAGTTGAATTTGCTGCTGCGCAGCTTGCCCGCCAGCAGCAGCCGCTGCTCTGCGCATTGTGGAAGGAGCGATATCTATGAAAGGACAGGTGAAGATACAGGAGATGGCATTTGTATTAATAGCTATAGCGGTCTTCTTTGGACTTGTTGCCTTGCTATACTTCTCTGTTAGATTGAATCAGCTTGAGGGAAGCGCGCTGGTATTCAAAGATGATGCTGCCAGAGCATTATTACGGAGCTTGCCGTCAGCTCCTGAACTGCAGTGGGCTGCCTGCACAAGCTGCATTGATCTTGATAAAGTAATAGTATTCAAGGAACAGGGGAATAGCAGCAGGTACGCTCAAGTATGGGAGCTTGATTATCTGGCGATTGAGCGGATGTATCCTATACCTGTATTGGGGGAGTGCGTACTTGGGAATTATCCTGCATGTTCAACACTGACTTTGCTTAACACGAGCAGACCTGACCGCGCGCCGACTCGTGCGTTTGTCAGCTTATGCAGATGGGATGCAGATACGTCTAATGAGATTTGTGAATTAGGAGTCTTGCTTGCCTCAGGAGGAAGTGTATGAGCCGAGGACAGGAGGAAATGGTGGGGTTTGCACTGATTGTAGTCATTGTAGCAATAATAGGCATAGGATTTATTGCCCTCAGCCTGCGAGATGCCGGGTCTACGCAATATGAAAGTGCTGAAATTGGCGAGTTCCTTGACAGTTTAATGCATACTACAAGTGAGTGTACTGGCAGCAGAAATGAGTATCTTGATATTGGTTCTCTGATACGTACATGCTATACTGAACCTATGCAAAATTGCTTTGCCAGTGCTGAGTCAGTATGCACTGCCTTGAACCGAACACTTGCTGAGAGCATCAGCGCGAGCTGGGGAATAGGGCCGGATAACTATTATACTGGATTTACCTTGCGAATTGATTTCGAGCCACGGAAAGCAAGTTTAACAGCAGGAGCACAAGCTGAAGAAGTGTTAGTTCAATCATATGGCGTATGCAATAATACTAAAGTGGGAAATGAGTATCTGATTAGTGATGGAAAGCAACAAGGAACTCTGGTAGTGAATGCAGAACTTTGTCTTGCTGAGGCTACACCTTAATTGTAATGTTTATAACATCAACTACTACTTGAGGTCTGAGTCTCTCGCGCTTACCAGTATGCTCTGCAATCATGTCTATGAAACCGAATCGCTCTAACAGCTTTATGTCTTCCTTGACTGATTTGAAGTCCCGCTTGAGCAATCTTGCTAAGGCATAAATAGAACGCGGGTGTTTGGTCTTGATAGTATGCAGAAGCCGAGCTTTCTCATTACTTAGCACTTTTCGCAGAGCACTGAGACCTTCAAAATCGTACTCATCGGCATCTCCAGTGAACTTTCTAAAGAAAGTATTGAATGTGCCTGATTTATCGACGATGGTGATGTCCCGAGTTTTTGTCTTTTGCGCCATAGAGTTATATAGGGTATCTTAAGACCTATATCTCTATATATAGTTGACCTATTTATATGTTTCCTTTTCCTATATATGTTTAATTATACCATATATAGACATAACTGCTATAAATCTAACTTCTCAGTGTCTCTAAAAATAGTGTCTTCAGTATAAGTGACACCACAAGCTTTATAAAGGAATTGGAGTGTATGATTGTAACTACCTCGATTGTGCGAAATCAAGAGGCATAGATTTTTAAAGGCTTATGCGTTTCATGCTATGCTCTAGTAAGCTTAGAGTTACTGCGCTCTTATGCGTCCTACGCATCGGAGTGCAGGTTGGCGGGATAGCAATATCCTCCCTCACGGGAATCCTGCGGGATTGCCACACCGTAACAAAAAGCTGAAAGGAGGTTATGAAAACGAATGAAGTTTAACTTCAAAAAGATTGCATCTGTTCTTGCAGGAACAGTAATGATGAGCTCAACCTTAGCGTTTGCTGCTGCGGCTAATTACCCAGCACCGTTCGTCAAGAATGGAAACGCTGATGTTGCAGTAGTCTATGGAAGCCAGCCAGGAGCAGAATTTGACCTCCTTGCTGTTGCAGACATAACACAGAACTTGCAAGCATCTTTAGCAAAACAGACCGCGTCTACAGGAAGTTCCACAAGTGCTTCTGTTTCAGGCGAGGCTTCTCCACTCTTCACAGGATCTACCAAGATTTATGTGAACGATACACTCGATGCAGTGAAAAATACTCTTACCGAAACAGAACTCCCAAATCTACTAAAAGATGGTAACTTCAACGGAAACGTTGATGCTACCTACACCCAGACAATTGTCTTGGGAAGCAATCCACAGTTGATTTTCGCCAAGCAACCATCAAGCAGCGATGATCCTGACTTTGGATTCTCTTTGAGTACCAGCACTACTAACTATGTCTACAATGCCTCAGTTACATTCAACAAGGCAGTCGCATTCAACCACTCTGATTCTGAAGGTCAGGACATTACGATGTTCGGCCAGAAGTTCACGATTGGTTCTGCAACTGACAATACCAATCTGGTATTATTGAAGAGTGCTGAGAAAATCTCTTTGAGCAGCGATAATCCGTCTGGCAAAGTGACCATTTCAGGCAAAGAATATACTATTGAGCTCGTTTCCGCTTCTGATACCTCTGCTACAGTAAAGGTAACTGATGCTGATGGAAACAGTGATACGAAGGAAGTGAGTGAAAACTCCACCAAGAAGATCCAAGGCTTAACAGTAGCTATTACGAACGCTGATGAGAACAATCTCAAGTACACTGCATCTATTATTGCAGGTGCTGAGAAAGTCACTCTGACCAGCGGTAGTTCAGTAACTATGGGTGAAAATGATGATGTTATTGACGGAACGAAAGTAACGTTTACCAATACGAATGGTGTCTCAGACATCACGAAGATTGTCGTAAGCATTGCTGCTTCGAACTCCGACAAAGACGCTATCAAGGCAGGTTCTATATTTACAGACCCTGTCTTTGGTTCGTTCAAACTCGACTTTGCATCTATCAATTATCCTATGGACAGCACTGCTCGCGAGAATATCGCGATAAAGAATAGCGGTGATGACAAGTTGGAATTGACTATGACTGAACACCGAGGAAACCTGAAGACAAATCAGTTCGTCAAGAACTACACAGCTGGTGCACCACAGCTTCAAGGAGATAATGATGGTAGAAACATCACTGTCTTTGAAGAGCAGGCCCACTATCGAAATGAATTCGTTGTTGTTGGTAACGAAGATGAGGGCTACTTGCTCAAATTATCTTCAGTAACTAACCAAACAACAGGTTACAGTCAGGATAAGGTTAAGTATCAAGATGTCTTCTCTGGAGACACCTATGAAGCTACCTTAACTGCTGAAGGTACGGGCACGGTTACCATTGGAGGTAAAGTTTATGACGTGGCTTATTCAGGAGACGCAAGCGCTTCTGAAGACGCTCGTAGCGTAACGCTGAATTATCCAGATAGCTCTGGTGGAAACACTGCAGTTATCTATCCGACAATTCAGACTTCCAAGGGTGCAAAATTAGCATTTTACGAACCTACTCTGATTAACGTCAGCGCATGGGATCGAAATAATGCTAATCTGAACGCATACAACAACCTTACCACATTACGATTCCCTGATGGTGATGGATACACTGATGTTGCCTTAATCAATTATGAATTAGGTAACTTCTCAGTTGGTGGCGTTACCTTAGGTAACGGCACAAACCATGCCTCAGCAGTAATTGGTAAGCTGAACTATACGTTCGCCTATGCAGGAGATGACTATATGAACGTATCACTTGCGAATCCGCAAGGTATGGCTCGTATAGCTCAACCAGCTATCGTTGTCTTTGAAGAAAAAGATGACAATAGCGACTATCAAGCAATTGTAGTCACTATGGAAGAAGGCGGAACAAGTGATGACGGCATCGGCGTAAACGATGTTGTCAGAACATGGCACGCTGACGCAACCTGGGACTCTATCAGTCTTGCTTCAAACAGCAAGATTGAGAAAGAAGCTGACTTGTTCGGTGTTGTGGTTACAGTCGATAAATCAGACTCTGACCAGAATACTGCTACAATCAGTTATCCAGATGAGCAGGTTTATGCATTAGTTTATGTCGCAGAAGATGCGGCATCAATTGACGCAGGAACTGTTTCAAGCGGTACTGTCAAAGAACTCGGATCAGTTGCAGTCAAAGATACTGAAGTTGCTCAAGTCTCCACCAAGAACTTAATTGTTGTTGGCGGAAGCTGTGTAAACACGCTTGCATCTCAGCTCCTTAACGGAGCAGGATGCGGCCCCTCGTTCGAACAGGCAACAGGCGTTGGTTCAGGTTCATTCCTGATCCAGACGTTCGCGCGAACCGGTGATAAAGTGGCAACACTTGTCGCAGGTTACCACGTTGATGACACGAGAAACGCAGCAAAGGCTCTGACAACACAGGTAATCGATACCTCAGTCGGCAAGAAGTACAAGAGTACGAGCGCTACAACAGTAGCTCTTGAATCAAGTACCACAGCTGCTGTAAGTACCGGTAATGCAACAGCCTAAATAAAAGCGGAGAACTTTTTATTTTTATTTTCTCTCTTCTTTTTTTCTTATTCTCACTAAAAGAACTTTCTGCTGAGAAGCAGGAGATGTAGCAGCGAATAAAGCAGATTCCTAACCTCATGCATCCCACTGTTCACTTTCATTCACTCCGCAGCAAGCTGGCAGGCACTCGTGCCATCAAGAACGAAGTTCTTGACTGCCATCAAGGATTGAAAATCCTTGAGGTTTGGATGCCGAGAGA
>JACPXY010000028.1 GCA_016196285.1 Candidatus Pacearchaeota archaeon
GTGTCTGATAAAGATGAGCAGTTGCGGGACATAATAATGTTTCTTCTTTCTGATGCTCTATGGTCTTGCTATAGGGTTCTTCACAATCTTCTGTAAAAATATAAGATAATTGTTTCGCAAAAGATTTATAAACCTTCTTTTTGAGATAGAATAAGCCGATGAAGCATCGAGCGGAGGTCACATGGACTTTTATTCAATTGTAGAGAAAGCAAAGAAAACCGGAAAAATCGACAAGGGAACCAACGAAGTAACGAAAGCTATAGAGCTAGGCGTTGCTAAGCTGGTAGTATATGCAAAAGATGTTGAGCCGAAAGAGATTGTCGCCCATCTTTCTGTGCTTTGCAAGGAGAAGGGCATCCCTTGCCAAGAAGTTGATTCTAAACAAAAGCTAGGCATTGCAGTAGGCATTGGTGTCTCTGCATCAGCAGTTGCAATCATTGACGCTGGTGATGCAAAGCAAGAAGTTGCAGCACTCAAAGTCAAGTAAGCAACGATGGCAAAGAAAACAGATTATGTTAAGGAAAAAAGCGAAGGCGGCCAGCAGTCTAAAGTACAGAGATTAAGCACTGATGAGCCTGTTAATGCATTAGTTGAGCAGATTGTTGGCCGTACTGGCGCCAGAGGAGAAATTACTCAAGTCAAGATTAAGATTCTTGCAGGCAGGAATGAGGGAAGGAGCTTGCGAAGGAATGTCAAAGGAACTATCAGAATCGGAGACCTTTTGACTTTGCGTGAAACTGAGATTGAGGCGCGGCGCATGCGGGGAAGCGTACGGGAGAGCAGATAATGGTCAAATGCGTTTTCTGCGGTAAAGAGGAACTTGAGTTTAGAGGAATCCATTTATTCAAAAATGACGGCTCTATTGCGTATTACTGTTCAAGCAAATGCAGGAAAAACGCGATTAAGCTTGGGCGAGACAAGAGAAAGGTAAAGTGGACTGAAGCATATGGCCAGGCATTAACTAAGGCAAAAGAGAAGATTATGGCTGCAGTTTCTGAAGAAAAGTCTAAATCAGCGCCTTCTACTGGCAAAAAGAAAACAAAGAAGGCATAATTCTCTTTTGATTCTCCGACGATAAAACCTGTTTTTCAGCCAGAAAGGTTTTTAAATGACCTTTGGTTCCCTCTAGTGCAAAAGATGTTTTACTATGGCTGGTGACAAGGGATCTAAATCTGAAGCATATAAGTCAGAGAATATCAAAGTCCTAGAAGGTCTTGAGGGAGTGCGCTTGCGTCCTGCAATGTATATTGGGAGCACGAGCAAGGTAGGTCTCCATCATTTAGTCTGGGAGATTATGGACAATTCAGTCGATGAAGCAATGGGAGGCTATTGCGACTTTATTGAAGTAAGCATGAACAAAGACGGCTCAGTTACAATATCTGATAATGGCAGGGGAATTCCTGTAGAGATGCATCCTGTTTACAAAAGACCTGCAGTAGAGATAGTAGTTACTAAATTACATGCTGGCGGTAAATTTGACAAGTCAAGCTATAAAGTCTCCGGAGGGTTGCATGGTGTTGGAATCAGCGTGGTGGCTGCACTCTCTCGTTTGATGAAGATTGTTATCAAGAAAGGCGGAAAAGTGTATCAGCAAGAATATAAGATTGGCAAGCCATTGTACGACCTGAAAACTACGGGCACCTGTGACAAAGATGACACTGGGACGACTGTCACGTTCTATCCTGATGAGAGCATTTTCTCCACAACTAAGTTTGACTTTTCAATCTTGGAAGCACGCTTTAGAGAGATTGCACTCCTGAATAAAGGCTTAAAGATAATTCTCAAAGAGGCTGCAACTGACAAGAAAGAAACCTTTCATTTTGAAGGAGGGCTGATAGAATTCGTTAAATGGGTGAACAAGAACAAAGATGCACTGCATAGCAAACCTATTTATTTCAATAAAGAAGAATCAAAAATTACTATTGAATGTGCTGTACAGTATAATGCAGGATATCATGAGAATGTGCTGAGTTTTGTTAATACTATTAATACTATTGAAGGAGGAACACATGTTGCCGGATTCAAGACTGCTTTAACTAGGGCAATTAATGATTATGCAAATAAGA
>JACPXY010000027.1 GCA_016196285.1 Candidatus Pacearchaeota archaeon
AACTACCTGATTTATCGACGATAAAAATTTCTCTTGATTTTGTTCTTTGAGCCATTATAATATATAGGGATATTTATACCATATATAGATATAATTATGATATATAAATATATGTATTATTTAACCAGATATATGTTTTGGTGTATACTCTATTGATTTTATACTCTGAGAAAATATGTTGAATATCCTAGTGATAGCATAAGCTTTATAAACCAACTAAAGAGGTAAAATGTACCTACCTCGATAGTGCGAAATTCTGACGCATAGGTTTTTAAAGGGTTTCCGACTAGTTCATTTACTCTAGTAAGCTTAGAGTCATGCATGACATTCGTGTCGTGCGGTGGCGGGCTTTATGCCTTCCTAACGGAAATCCTGCGGGATTGCCAAAGACAAGAAGCTGAAAGGAGGTTTATAAAAAAGGATGAAATTTAATTTTAAGAAGATTGCATCTGTTCTTGCGGGTACTGTATTGATGAGTTCAACACTAGCTTTCGCTGCTGCTGCAAACTATCCAGCACCATTCGTTCAGGGTGGAAACTCTGATGTGTATGTTGTTTATGGTAGTGCTCCAGGAGCTGAATTTGACCTAGTTGCTGTAGCTGACATCACAACAAATTTACAGGCTAGCCTTGCTAAACAGACAGCATCTTCAGGAAGTTCAAGCGTAAGTACAAGCGCAACCGGAGAGAACTATGGTCTCTTTACAAGTTCATCTGAGCTGTTCTTAAACAGCAGTTTAAATAGTGTCATAAAGACATTAACACCAACAGAACTGCCAACTATATTGGCAGATGAAACTTTTGATGGTGACGTTACTGCTACATACGAACAGAGAATTATTGTTGGAGAATATCCTGAGATAAGCTTCCAGCAACAACCGACAGATAACGATGATCCTCAATATGGTTTGTTTTTGGGAACAACTGTTTCAAGCCAGTATGCATACAATGCAACTGTGACATTTGACCAGGCTGTTAACTTTACACATGCTGATTCGAAGGGTCAGGAGATAACATTGTTCGGACAGAAATTCACAATCGGTTCTGCTACAACAAATACAAAGCTTGTCTTGTTCAAATCCTCTGAAAAGGTCTTTTTGGATTCTGAATCCAACCCTGCTGAAACTGTTACAGTTTCAGGAAGTGAATACACTATCCAATTAGTAGCTGCGACTGATACTAGTGCGACTATTAAAGTGACAGATAGTGCTGGAAAATCAGAACAGAAAGAAATCAATGAGGCTGCTTCAAAGAAAGTCAATGGAATTGAAGTTGGAATAAATAGTGCGGATGAATCAACTGCATTGAACAAGCTGACAGCTGAAGTTGTTGTAGGAGCAGATAGAGTTACATTACAAGATGGCAACGCTATGAAGATTGGCTCTGACGAAACAACTGTTGATGGTACTCAGGTTGAGTTTGAAGACCAAAGCGGTTCTGCAACAACAAGCACACATAACATCACCAAACTTATCTTCCAGGCAACTGCCGAAGATAGCGATGTTGATGCTATAGTTCCTGGGCAGTCATTTGTTGATCCTATATTTGGATCATTCAAGCTTGATTTTACAGGAATAAGCATTCCAAGAGACAGTTCTGCAAGAGAGACAATCTCTGTTCAGAGCTCTGGTAATGACAAAGCAAGCATAACTTTCACTAATCATGAAGGGAATGAGGCTACAATCAACTGGGCTTACAACAAAACAGATTCCCCTACTGGGAGAATTGCTGTTGCTGATGGAGATGGTGACTTAATAGTTTTGGCTGAAAACCAGCCGATTAACAAGTCATTCTATACAATTTTGGCAAATGATGACAGAGGAGGACTTTATGAGGTTACCCAAGTTGGTAACAGCTCATCTTCAACTGCATCAGATGACGAATTGACTATCAAGAATGTATTTAGTGGAGCAAGTTATAGTGCTAAGGCCTCATCAGAAGGTTCTGGTACAATGACTGTTGAAGGTTTATCTTTCAGTTACACATACATTGGAGCTCAGACATTAACCGACAAAGCAAGGCAAGTTACATTCAACTTCCCTGAAAGCACTGGAGAGAATAAAATCTACTTCCCAGCTATTAAAACAAGCAAGGGAGCTAAGATTGCATTCTATCAGCCAACTCTTATCAACTTGACAAGAGAATTCGGCGCGGTAGCTGGAACGGAAAGCATTGATTTGCCTGACGGAGATGGTTATGAAACTATTACTGTTGCTGCTTCTACAGTTGATGGAGATGGTAACTTTACATTTGATGCAGGAGGTAGTGTCCATTTAAACGGCACTGGAACTCTTGCAGGCGATGGAAAGTCATCTGCTACTGCAACCGTCGGAAGATTGACATACAACTTCACAAACGCCAATCAGTCTGGTGTACCTAATAATGCTAGATATCCTAACGGACAAGCACAAGGTGGACCAAACGTAACTGCATTGTTCCTTATTTCACCAGAAGGAGGAAACATTGTCAGACCTGCTGTAATTATCTTTGAAGAAAAAGATGATTTAAGCAACTACGAGGCACTTATAGTGACTCTAGACGCAGGTTATGATGGTGATAGTGCGGGACTTGGTGTTACAGATGTTGTTAGAACAAATTCTGCGGATGGAAATGGTGCTAACGGAGGCAATGAAATACAACTTGAATCAGATAGTGATTTGTATGAGGATGTGAGCCTATTCGGTTCATTAATCACTCTTGATAAATCAGATTCTGATCAGACAACTGCTAAAATCAGTTATCCTGATGAGCAAGTTGAAGCATTTGTCTATGTTGCTGCAACTGATGCTGTAATAAGCACAAGTGGCGGAGGATCTGGAACAGTCAAAGAGCTTGGAAGCGTACTTGTAAAAGATTCAGAAGTTGCATCACTACCTTCAAGAAACTTAATTGTTGTTGGAGGAAG
>JACPXY010000031.1 GCA_016196285.1 Candidatus Pacearchaeota archaeon
GCCAAAGTACTCCAATCAGACAGCAAGCTCGGAATAGTAACAAGACTCTTCTTCACTATCCGGCAGATTGCAAAAGTACCAAGCAAAGCATTTGCTCCAGAACCAAGAACTGATGCAGCACTGCTGGTGCTGGAGAGAAGCAGTTCAGCATCGTTTGCAGAGCATGTGCTTAAAATCATGATAATGGGAAAGGGAAAGATTAAAAATACCTTGCAGAAAGGCCTCACAGATTACGGATATACAAAGCGAGAAGCCAAAGTATGGATTGCACAAACCAGAATCGCGGAAACAACGCTGAATAAACCCTCAAAACAGAGTTCTGCGGCACTGCTCAAAAGAATACAGAGAGAATTGGAAAAAGAAGCATAAGATTTATTAACGCAGTGAAAATAACACATACGCTTATATAGAAGAAGCACTTATACAATCAATGGAAGAGGAGAAAAGAGAGGTGAAAGAGATTCAGAGAACAATTATTCCTATCCAAGCGCAGAATAAAGTTTCTGAAGAAGAATTTCTCTCGGTGCTTCGCATGGCAGCTCCAGGCACAAGCCTGAGAACAGCACTCGATGGCGCTTTGAAAGCAGGCAAAGGAGCATTGATTGTTGTTGAAAATGAGAATCTTCTGCCAATAATGGATGGAGGTTTCAGAGTTAATTGCAGATTCACACCTCAAAGAGTGATAGAACTGACCAAGATGGATGGTGCGATTATTCTCTCAAAAGACTTGCGTAGAATCAATCATGCAAATGTTCTCCTAACACCAGAAAGTGTCATTAAAAGCTCGGAAACAGGAACTAGGCATAAAGCTGCTGAGCGTACTGCGAAACAGGCCAGCACGCTAGTCATTGCCATCTCAGAGAGGAAGCATGAAGTAAGTATGTTCTATAAGACCATGCGCTATACACTAAAGAATACAGATGAGATTCTAAGAAAGGCAAATGAGCACATTCAACTGCTGGAGAAGCAGCGCGAACTATTTGACCGGCATACTGACAAGCTGAACAGGCTGGAGCTACGCAACTATCCCAGCTTGCATCAAAGTCTGCAGGTGATTCAGAAAGGCAGAATGATTCAAAAGATTGCAGAGGATATGAAGCGCTATCTCGTTGAGTTAGGAAATGAAGGCACGCTGCTGAAAGCGCGCTTAAAGGAGATAACTACTGGCATTGAGAAAGAGACAAACCTCGTCATTAAAGACTATACTAAGCTTGATATCAAGAAATCAAAAATTCTGCTTGAGACACTTAGTTATGATGAATTGATGGATCACGAGAATCTGCTACGCGTACTTGCCTATGAGAAAGCAACACAGACCATGCCTATCAAAGGGTGGCGTATCCTATCAAAAACATCATTGCCTGAAAGCGACATAGCACAAATCATAAAGAACTCAGGAAGTTTGGGCAAGGCCCTGCATTCAGGCATCCACGCATATCAAGATGTCATCGGCGGCGACAAAGCCGCCTTGTTCAAGGAAGAACTTGATAAGATAAAGCTTAATGTATAATACGCTATCTGAATAAATTCTGTAGTACTCATCTTTATCAGACACACGATAATTATTGTATTCCTGCCTTGCTTTATCCTCGCAGTAAGCTATAGAGGTATTAGGAAAGAATAAAAATAGTCTCTTCCTGTACCTCTTATGAACTTGAAAGGACCTGGATTCCTCCTCAGACCGCCCAAGAAAGGGGATGAAGCATCCATTGCAAAGCACGCTAATGATAAAGATATCTGGATTAATCTTACTGATACATTTCCACATCCCTATAAACGCACGGATGCGAAGAGATGGATTAAGAACTGTCAAGATAAGAGAGAGAAAGGTTTGAGCTTTGTCATTGTTGTTGATGGTAAAGCAGTTGGAGGAATCGGGATTAAACTAAACAAAGGATTCCACAAAGGAACAGCTGAGATAGGTTACTGGCTTGGCAGATTATACTGGGGGAAAGGCATCATGACGCATGCATTAAGAATAATAACAAAGTATGCATTGAAGCGGTTCAAACTTGCCCGCATACAAGCCTGTGTCTTTCCCTACAATCCTGCATCAGCTAGGGTTCTGGAAAAAGCAGGCTATCAATATGAAGGACGTCTGAGAAAAAACATTATCAAAGACAAAAAGAGTGTTGATGAATTGGTATACGCGCAAATTCGTTAGCCTATCTTGAACAAGCAAAATGAATTTCCTTGTGCCTTGCATTTGATTTCCGCACAATCAACTTCCTTGCCGAAGATGTAAGAAAATACTCCAGCCAATACTCCTGCAGTTATGGTGCATACAGCACTCTTTGATTTTCGCTTGTTCTTGCGCACCCACTCTCCAGCAATCGTGCTGTCTTTGATTGCAACCAGTGCCTGATTTGCCTTGTTATCAATCTCCTGAATAACCATCTCGCCTAAACCATATACATTGAATATCTCCTGTAATGTCTTAATAGTCCCCTGGTCAGTCTCGCCAATCTTCTTCCCGAGCGCAGCAATCTCATCAACAAATACTCCTTTCATTCTGCTGTAGACTTGTGCATGCTCAACAGCACCTGCCAGGTTTTTGAAACCAGATTTCTTTGCCAAGTCATAGAGCTTCGATTCGTCCATCTCTTGCAGCTCGAGAATCGCGGACGCATGCAGCATAATCTCTCGATTGCCTAGAAGATTAATCTTTCCTTCATCAATATCGAACTGCCTGACAAATAAAAGTTTCTTTAAGATTCCGCTCAATGCCATGTTATCCTCCCTTCAATGAGTCTTTAAGACTTATAAGTCTTTGCTCAATTTTAATCCCGCTGCTCAGCTGTTTCGCGCGGCTAGGGCTTGAAATCTTCTCTAAGGCATACACCACTGCCTCTTTCAACTTGTCAAGCTTATTGACTGGCAAGAAACAGCGAATCTCGCCCTGCAATGAAACTTCCATAAATCCTCCATGATGGAACATAAACCTCTCGTAAACTCCAGAACCTAAGAAGTCTGTGCCGATATACCAGATGCTGTCAAACTTCTTCTCTACAAATCTAACAAACTTCTGCAGCAGTTCATTTACTGCTTCCAATTCCTGCAGTCGAGCTTTCCCTGCAGCAAAAGGCAGATGCTGTGATTTCAATTGCAGCACATATACCGAATTAGCTTTCTTCATCTCCATAGGTCTCTTCGTCTCTTCAGGTTTCATGTATGCATCCTCCGTAATGCCTTCTCAGTCTGCCGTTGGCGCATGTAAGCACGAATAAGCCGCCAGAAGCTCGCCTTCTCAACACTCTCAAGTACTGGTGCATACTTAGGCGTGAAGCTTCTGGCAGTCTTCTCTAATGCATTCTTGAATAAGGCAGCATCGCTCCCTTTTGAGAAATGGCCTGTGATAATAAACGGCTCATCTAAACGCACTTCAATAAAACCGTGAGGTGTTAAATACTGAATCATCTCGTCGGTTCGTTCAGCAGGAGTTATCATGCAATAGTGCTCCTGTAGTTTCGTCAGGAAAAGCAGCAGTTTATCTGTATCTAATCTTCCTTTAACAAACATGCACAAAGCATTCTGCGCATCAAAGAGAGAAATCGAGTAATGCCGTAGTTTCAGCCCAAAGAGAGGCAAGAATAAGGAAAGCAGCCAGAGCCATGCAGTCCATGATATAGTTGCAACTGCACCAACAGCCACTGTTGCAACACCTGCATCAACCACTATAGCAGGGACATCGCCATGTGGGATTAAATCGCTCGGCTTCTTGATGTCCTCGAAAATCACGCCGCTGCCGTCTCCACTGTCGCCGCTTCCTCCGAAAAATGCAGCAACAGCATCAATGATTCCTTTCTTTTCAACTGTTGCATTATTTACGCATGCACCATTGCTGCACATAGAGCCAGAATCACACTCAACACTGGATGTGATGGCAAAACATCCTTCGACAACTGCACACGTCTCCACAAAATTGCCATTGCATGATACACCAACAGCAGCGCACTGATTCGTGCACGCTTGGCATGCCTGTGTTTCGCTCTTGGAAGTATCACAATTAGAAGTGCACGAGCGCGTCTGTTGTCCATTCGCACAGACACTCCATGAATCACACGTCCACGAACTTATCTCACAGTCATCATCAGGTGTGCCTCCGCCGCCACCGCCGCCTCCCCCTCCGCCGCCACCGCCTCCACTGCTCACACTCACGCTGAAGCTCACGTTCATAGTATTATTCTGATTTCCTCGTGAATCATTGCAGTATGCACGCAAGCCATAATCACCATTCGAAACACTGGATTGCGAGCCAGTAAAGCGAGTATTCGAGGAGTTAGCAGTCATGGTTGTATTCGTCACGCCAGAATTAAGCGAGTACAAGCACGTGCCTGCCTCATTCAGCACAATGGTAATCTCGTAATTGCTTGACGTGTAAGCGGTTCCAGTACTCGGCTCGCTGATAGTCACAAGCGGATTAGTCCTGTCAATACTGAACACAACAGAAGCAGTTGTATTACTGTTTCCCGAAGTGTCATTCGCATAAGCTCTGAACGTATAAACTCCATCAGCCAAAGATGCATTAGTATAATTGAAGTTCGTGCCAAACATATTCCCATCATTGCCGCGCATGCTTACATTAATGGTTCCTGAATGTAAGCTGTACTGTACGCTTCCATTTTCATTCAACGACACATTAAAGTTCAGCGGAAAGCTTGCATTCCCGTACGTAGTATTAGCTGGAAAGTTTATAGTCACCACAGGTGCCGCAGTATCTGCTGTTGTTTGCAGAGTCAGCAAATACATGGTAAGCGTAGGTGTTGCAGTTGGATTCGTGCCATTCGTCTCATTATAACTAGAGCCAGAAGTAGCATTGATATGATAGAATAACTCTGTCTGTGCAGTGCTGTTCTCAATCCTCTCACTCACGTTGAATCGAGCAAGTCCAGCACTATTCGTTGTAGCAGAGAGCTTAGTGCCATATGTACTTTCATTATGCAACACAACTGTCGCCCCGCTGACAGGCAAGCCAGTTCCATTGGTCACATTCACCACAATATAATACTGCGCAACCATCATGCCTCCTGCCATCACCCGAACATCATTGGCAGCAGTGCCAAAGCTCACATTGATGAAACTGGCATTGATTCCAGGACCAATCCAAGCATGAGATGAAGCAGCTGCCGAAGTATCTAATTTTGTATCGCTCACATTCGTGTTGCCACTTATATTCAGATTGTGATCAAAAGCCTCGACATTACATCTTCTAATACTTACCACTGCATTCGTTGTCTTGATACCAAAAGTATTAGCAGTACCATCGCTGTCAAGAGCATTATCAGCACAATCAAGTACTGCATTTGCTCCAGTCAGCGTTCCTCCAGAACCTCCTGCGCATGTCTGCGAAGCTGTGAATGAATTAGAAGCATCTGCAGTTAATGCTGCGCAGAACTCATCCTGCGCATATGTAGCAAATCCAGTAAGAGAGATATCTCCGAATGTTGCCAGTAAAAAGAGAAGAAATACAGCCAGCAACCCATATGACAACACCTCTTTACGCATTCAATTAACAGCAAAAAAGAGTATAAAAGTATTGTTATCAAGTGATGCTATCAAGAAGAGCTCCAACCAAGAGCACAGAGCTTCGGGAAAGAGTATAAGTATCTCCTGCTAGAAGGTTGTATTCATGCATAGATTTATCCCTGCAGCAAGAAATCTCCTAGAGTGCGCATGACAAAAATCAGCTAAGAAAAGTAGTGAAACTCCCCACAGCAAGCTTTTGCCTTCGGATAAATCTGCCTAGGCATAATGAGCATTAGAAAAAAATTATTATCTACGATTACTCATATTTATCAGACACAAGATAATTATGCTTATTAGATTATTTTAGGTTTATTGTAATCCTGTCGTGCTTTTGATCCCAGAAGCAAGCTAAGATGCATTAGGAAAAAGAGAACAACCCCGTGGCAAGACCACGGGGCATCAAGAGAAGAATATTATTATGGATAACTGCGTTGTTGTATGACTTATAGTTTAGGAAGTTATCCATTAGAGAATTGCGTACAAAATGTAATCTATCTTACGCAGTTCTCTATAACTCCTACAACAATATCATCTCATCGAACATTAGATAATTATTTTAGGTCACAAAACCCTTCTGGTTTTTGCGGTTTTGTGGCTGCCGGAGAAATCCACTGTATGATAATTTAGACTAAAGTCTGTGAATTTCTACAAGCATTAAGATATCTATATTTTATTCCTGCCTAACTTTATCCCTAAGGTAAGACCTTAGTGTATTGAGAAACAATAAATGTTAATACCTAGCTTTGTCAAGTTCATACCATGTATTGTTATTTGTTGACCCTGGAGGTGAACCGCGCCGCAAGCTGTCCAATTCCTGCCTGAATAAATCAATATGCCCATCGAAGAATAGCACATTCCTGACATCTTTATGCGCGCGAGCGCGCCAGTTTGCAGGAGTTGCCATCCCGCTTCCCACAGGAGCTGCAGTTTCATAGTCAGTGACAGCAGCAGTATCAGTTGGTTTAAGAACCATGCTCTCAACAGGCGGCCATGAAAGAAATCCTCTGCTCCAATCCCTCGGGTCAATAGGAATATCTCTATTTGCACGAGTAATGTAGCTTGAAGAGCATGGTTCATTCGTAATGCCAAATTTCTGCCACCCATTCGTCGTATTGTTTCTTTCAAACGGTCGTGCAGAAGCGCAGTAGAATAATTTGACATCTCCAAGAAAATCTGCATTCGTTCTCGCAAGATTGCCTGAGTGAATATATATCCCAGCACTTCCGTTCCAGATGGTATTACCAGAAGGAAAGTTATTAATCGGCAGCTTATCCCGACTGCTCTGCAGATACATCTGCGTTGCCAGGCCAATCTGCTTCAGGTTGCTCTTGCACGTAGCTCTCCTTACTGCTTCCTTTGCCTTGCCTAATGCAGGCAATAGCATGGCTGCGAGAATCCCGATGATTGCAATAACAACTAACAGTTCAATCAGTGTGAATCCTTTCTTCTTCAGATGAGCACTACGTTCTTTATCACTCATGCCTCTGGTTTCCATAGCTGCTTCAACCATTCGAGGATCAAAATCTCCTAGTTCAGCACGCTGCTCAAGCGGACTTGCTGAAGCTGTGCTTGTCTCTGGCTCAGGTGTATCATATACAGGCATACCAAACGTCTGACTATATGTGTACTCTTCCTTCTGTGTATTCGCACATTCATACATATTAGTCATTTAGCATCTCCCCTTCATTAGATGAAGGTAATTCATCATTATATGGTTTTCGGTACATTCCCTTAAAGGTAAAGGGAGTATCAGAATCATAACGCGTCGGACCAGGTGAATGCGGAGCAAGCTCTTGCTGAGCAGCTCGTATTTCAGACCCTAAAAGATGCTGTACGTCTTTATGCATACATTTTTGATAATCTTCCCCTATTTAAATCTTATGATTGTTACTATTACATAGTTATTACTTCAGAGAGAGAAACCTCTGTTTTAGTGAGGGAAAAGAGGAGTAGATTTAAATATCCTTAAGATATTATGCAAGTATGGCAAGAGGTGATATACTGGTTGACCGGTGTCCATCGGGCATTCCTGGCTTTGACGACTTATGCAATGGAGGCTTTGTCCGTTCAAGCGTTAATGCATTAATGGGAGGGCCTGGTGCAGGAAAAACTATCTTTTTGCTTCAATTTCTATATACAGGTGCAACTGAATTCAAAGAGAATGGCTTGTACATAAGCTTCGAGCCTGACATCTATGAATTGTATAAAGATGCGCTCGTCTTCGGCTGGGACTTTCAGAAACTTGAGCAGAAAGGTCAATTCGCTTTCATGAAAATAGCGCCCACAACAGATGTTAGGGAGCTGCAAAAGGAGCTGACAAAGCTCATCTCCAAGTATGACATCAAGCGCATTTGTTTCGACCCTATCAGTTTCTTTGGTGCTTCCCAGGAAAATGAGGCAAAAACCAGATTAGTCTTATTCGAGCTTACTGCTTTGCTCAAGCGTCTAGGTGCAACTGTCATTCTTGCAAATGAGACTGCTGTCGGAGATGCAGAAGAAGTTGGCATGGCTGCCACTGATGTCAGAAGCCAGTATATCAAATTTCTCGTCGATGGTCTAATAGACATGTACTCTTCAGGACTCGGCGGTGTCTCAGACCGTGCAGTCAGAATCTCAAAGATGCGCAGAACAAACCACTCAAGAGGTCCGCAGCCTATGCAGATTAGTGAATCGGGAATGAAGGTGCTTGCCAGCAAGGGCAAGAAAGGATTACTCTGATAAGGGATAGAAGACGTTATCTATTCTTCAACCACTGAACTACATCATCAAATGCGTGCGTGTTCAGAATCTTTCCATGCCCAATGCCAGGGTAAATTTTGAGGCTTGCTTTATTTGTGTCTCTTATCTTTGTGTAATAGTCCTGTGTTCTAGAAAAATGAACTACTACGTCATCTTCTCCATGAAGAAGCAATATCTCTCTTCCAGAGACGTTCTGCAGAATCTCGTACGGATTCATACAATTTCCCTTGACAAAATTCTTCCATTCTTCAGCATCAAAACCTCGAAACGCATTGTGCCATCCCCGTTCAAGAAATCCTGCTAACGTGTATAAGTCCTGCTCCTGAAATCTCTTATCAGTATTGTGCTCTTTAATGTTAATTAAAGGCCCCAGACAGACAATCTTTTTGGCGGATAATTTGTCCAGAGAGCTCAAAACCAATAGCGAGCCGAAACTTGAGCTTACGACTGCCACTTCCTTGATTTCCCAGGATATCTTCTTCTCACCCCATACTTCCACAGCTTCTCCAGATTTCAGTTTCTCAATAGATTCGATAATAGTTTTTATGCAGTTGTCTAGTGAGAATTCCCCATAACTCTCCCAGCTTCCGATAAATCTCGGTTGAAGAACATAAAACCCTTCTGCGGCAAGATTGTCCCCGAACTCCTCATTCCTCGGTTGATTAGGCAGTCCAGGTATAATCACAACTCCCATCTTTCTATTAGTAGCTCCCGAAGGTTCTAATAGCTCGGCGATTATATCTCCATATCTAATTCTGTATCTCATCTCTCTCCTGAAGATATTTGCCGTACGTACTGAATAAATATTCATCAAGAGACTCCAGAAAAGTAAGTGCCTTTCGAATCAAGTCTGACTTATCTATAGCTTCTCTCTCACCGCGCTTTATCATAGAGAGTTCATCAATGACTTTTCTTTGTTCAAAATCAGGAAAGACCTCGGCAAACATCCGTACAGATTCCGAGGTTTTAAGCGGATATCTTCCTGCACACGCATGAGCATATTGAGTAGCATACACGCAGAATCTAAGAGCATCTTTAAACAAAGTTTCAGTCTCTCCTCGGTTGACCAATGCTTTTCTCAAAGTATAGGCAAAAGAGTTCACTATCCGTAGAGCTTCTAATCGTATCTCAGAGAGGCTTGGCAGAGGGGTGTATGAAAAGGGGCTTTCACCAATCAGGACTTTGTCAATCTTGTTAGCCTCATGCAAGAACAAGGCATATCTGTTCTTGTGATAGAAAAAATTCTTGCGGGTTTTTGGAAGCTCCTGTTCTTTGAGTATATTTATGCTGAGTTCTATTCCGTACGCATTCTCTAATCTCTTCTTCAATGCATTAATGTCTCTCAAAATATCTAGATTGATTGATTTAAGAACAACATAATAGTCTATGTCGCTTCCTTTATGTGGAGTTCCTTGAGCAAAGCTGCCATAGACGGTAATTGCGCTAATTTCATTGCCAAGAAGTTTAATCTCGCGGGCTATCTTTTCGACTAGTTCATCCATGAATATTGTGCTTTAAGAAAACTTAAATACTTATTGGTGCGGTCTTACTAATGCAACAAACTATCTGCTTGCCCCTCACTGCGGCGACGAGAAAACTACACCTAGGTAATCTCTACTCCTGGCTATTAGCAGACACCTACATGCGTGCATCAAATCTAGCAGAGAGACCGATAGTGACATACGAATCGTGGAACTGTCTAAGTAAGAAGTTAGAAGAGGACCCTCAATTAAAAGAAGTAAATGAGAAGGAAAGAGTAGAACGCATTGAAGAGATGGTTGAGAAGAATATTGAAGATGCGAGAAAGATATTCAGAAAATATGCTTTCAGTTTCAGACTGCCTGCAGTGAGAGATGATAGAGCTGATTTCAGGGAATTTCTCTTGGAGAACTATGCCAGAAAGAGAGAAGCAGGTGTTATCGATTCCTCCGAGAAACTAACTCTCCCCGACTATGCAAAAATTGCTGATGTGGCATCCAAGATACACTGGGTTCCCAGTTTTGCCCCTAAGAGAATGAAAGGCATTCACATTGAAGATCGCTCCTATGAGATATTCAGACAGGGTTTCTGTGGAATCTCTTCAGAAACGCATCCAGGAAGAGTTTTTGGGCAGAAGTTTGTTCAAGCCCATATACCTGCGTTCATGCAAAATCAAGGATTACAAATAGATGCAGGATTCTACGGCAGCGATGTGCTGACCAAATGGCTGTACTTTCTCTTTGGTATTCAGCAAGAACCAACATTTAGGATGATTGGTCTAACAGGTATTATTCTTAATCACAATAGAAAAAAACTTACTAAATACGATTCAAATGTTCCCTTAATCTCAGATATCAAAGAGCATCCCGATACTGTTAGATTAAGTCTGCTCAAACAACCATTCGGGAGAGATTTTGTGTATCCCACACTGTCTCAAGAGGAGCGAGTGAGACTAAAAGCGCTTAATTGCCTAAGATTTCTAGGAAACTCTGGGGTGAGAGAAAATTCCTCTAATCTCGACCTTTCTGAGATAAAAGATTCCTCTAGAAGAATAACTGAAGACATTCTCGAAGCTAGATTCGATAAAGCATATGCATTGTTCAGACATATGGTGTATGTTCTTATTTCTAAGAAATGCATAGAACAGATAAAATCTAAGGGAATAAAATTGCAGGATTTAGGTGAAGTAAGAAGAACATATCAAGGGATATGCTCTCTGTTTATTCCTGTCTCTTATTTGGAACTGGAAGAGAAAAAGGTCAATAACTTCTAATTTTTAATCCGCGTATCTTCTCAAAATGGTGTATGTTGCGGGTAACCAAAAACTCATTAGCAAGTAATGCACTAGAAGCAATCATGCTATCCTCGGAGTCTATGATGCTTCCATTTTTGCTCAATTCTGCTTCAATCTTGCCTGCTTCAAAGGCGCATTCTTCAGTAAAATCAGATATTGCAGCGAATGTTAAGAATTTTTTAATTTTGTCTATTTCATCTTTAGTTCTCCCGCTTAAATACGCCCCGGTTATAAGCTCCATTAACGCAATAGAAGAGATCATTATCTGTTCGGATTCTTCCATGAGAGAACGATACATCTTTCGTGCATTCTCTCGTCCCCGTAAGTAATCAATAACAAACGAACTATCAACAAAAACCATTAAGAAAGCTCTTCGGCAATCTTCTTGATGCGCCGAATCCGATTTTTCCGATGCTCATTTCTTCTTCGAGATATTACTTTTTCAAGTGCATTTGCAGAGGCATCTGAAAGCACTCCAAAATAATCTTCTGCCCGTACTGCTTCCTTTCCAGTAAGACGCTCAATAACGATAGAAAAACTTTCATGTTCGCGTTTTAATCGTGCTAATCTTCTATATGCAGATTCAGTTATAGAGATATTTTTTGTTGCCATACCCACACGTATGTGTGGGTATTTAAATAGTTTATGAATTACAACCGCAGTTTCCCTTTCTGCCAATCACGGATGATTGCCACAGCAGTCCTCTGCTCATCCAAGACGCCGCCTTTGCGCAAATGTCCGCGCTTTCTCCCGATAGATGCAAAGAGCTCGTCAACATCAATGGACACTGCATCCAGTTTATAAAAATCCTGCAATGCCTGTTTGTTCTTCATCAAGAACATAAAAAGAATGTCCTTCGCTGCTTTGTCGGGATTGCTCAATTTATCTGGGCTCTTTGCACCAAGAAGCGAGAGCTTCGAGTTCCTATCATCAAAAGGGATGACGCCTGGAGAATCAAGCAACAGCAGATTGCTGACCTTAATCCATTGCACTCCTTTAGTCGTGCCTGGAAGGTCTGCAACTTCAGCACGCCTGCCATGTGCAAGTGCATTGATGACAGCCGATTTTCCCATATTCGGATAACCGACAACGCCAATCTTCGCTGCATCAAGCTTCATGCGCTTTGCAAGTATCTGCAGTCCGCGTTTTAACAAAGCTACATGCAGGTTCTTAATTCCGGAGACAAAATAGGCATCAGGATACTCGTTCTTTAGTTTCTTCAATTGCATCTCGGAAAGCAAGTCAATCTTATTGAACACAACAATCAATGTTTTGCTGGACAAGTTAGCTTTCTCAACCAATTCTTCATTTACCGAGAGGTCAGGCATCCGCGCATCAGCTATCAAGAGGACAATATCAACATTCCTAAGAAGGTCTCGTACAATCGGCCAGTATCCCATAACGTGAAAGATGAAAGATGGCTTATAAGACTATCGAGCAGCGCGGGAAGGGATGCGGGGTGCTGGAGACTCCATGATAGCTCCCTCGTAGCAGATGCCATGCATTGAGACAACATCGACAACACCTTTCCGTGAGTGTTGTTCAGATCTCCGCTCATCAGTCACCACATAATGTTCTGGAGTTGTAATAGACTCACAGCAGAGAAAACAAACTGGCTGGCTGCCATCGCTGGTTTTCCGAGGAATAATAGTGCCTGCTGCAATTCGTTGAATCAATGCCCTCCGATACGAATAATACTTACTTCCTACTTCTAAACTCATGAGACTGTATTGAGAACAGGATTAAAAATCCTTCTATGCCAACGTTTATAAGCAATTTCAGCGAGCAAGAGAGATATGGGGATGCACTATGCACCTACGCCAACCAATTGTCACTGTATGCGGTCACGTAGACCACGGGAAGACATCTCTTCTCGATTGCTTTAGAGGCACCTCTGTGCAGGCAGGAGAAGCAGGAGGGATTACACAGCGCATTAGCTTTACCAAATATCCTCGTGAACAAATAGAAAAAGTGTGTCCGCTCATTAAGAAGGCAGGCATTATACTTGATATCCCAGGATTTTTATTTATTGACACTCCAGGACATGCTGCCTTCACCAATCTCAGGAAGCGCGGCGGCAGCCTGGCTGACTTGGCAATTCTGGTGGTCAGCATCAAGGAAGGCATTAAGCCGCAGACCGCAGAGGTCATCCAGATTCTAAAAGCGCATAAAACGCCCTTCGTTATTGCACTGAATAAAGTAGATTCAATTTCAGGATGGCACTCGCAAGCCCTTGCTCGCGAATCAGTGCATCAGCAAGCACCTCATGCCAGACAGGAGTTTGATTTGGAGCTTGCGCAATTCCAAGGCTCGTTGCACGAGCATGGATTTGAATCAGATGTATACTGGGAGATTCCAGACTTCACAAAGAAAGTAGCCATTGTGCCCTGTTCAGCAAAGACAAAAGAAGGAATTTCGGAATTGCTGTTCGTGCTTTCAGGTCTCTGCCAGAAGTTCCTTAAAGAAAGGCTGCAGGTATCATTGGAAGCAAAGGGAGTAATTCTCGAGGTCAAGAAAGAGAAGTCACAGCATTGGGCTGAAGCAATTCTTTATGACGGAGTACTAAAAGAAGGAGATGAGATTATTGTTGCAAGCTTTCAGGATCCAGTTATAACAAAAGTCCGTGCGCTTGCAGAAATTCTCCCGCTCTCGCAGAAATACGCATCAGTTAGGGAGGTTGCAGCTGCCTCCGGAGTCAAGATACAGCTCACTGAATCAGAGAACATTCTGCCAGGCATGCCATTCCAGCAACTAACCGGCAATAAAGAAGCAACACATGCAGCTTTCAAACGCGAAGTAACAAATGTCTTGGAGCTGGATAGGCAAGGCATTATCATTAAAGCTGACTCATTAGGCAGTCTTGAGGCGTTGTTGACTTTGTTGCGGCAGGAGCACATCCAGATTCTAAAAGCAGGCATCGGCCCAATAACAAAATCAGATTTAAACAGTGCACAGGCAAACCTAGAAATCAATCCTCTAGACGCAATAGTTATCGGCTTCAATGTTCCGATAGAGCAAGATAGTATTATGCCAAAAGGTGTTAAAATCTTGTCGAATACTGTTATTTATAAATTAATTGAAGACCTAGGGCTCTGGAGAAAGGAGAAACAGGATGCTTTACTGAAAGAAAAGCTCATGAGCCTCGCGACCATCTCTAAACTGGAGATTCTTCCGCAATATGTATTCAGGAACTCAAATCCAGCAATCTTTGGTGTGCGCGTGCTTGCCGGAAAGATTAAAGTTGGGATACCTTTAATTGACGAACAAGGTGAGGAAGTTGCTCGAGTAAAATCATTGCAGCACGAAAAGACAACTGTAAGTGAAGCGACAGAAGGGCAGGAGCTCGCCTTGGCACTGCCAGGCATCGCCTTTGACAGAAGATTGAAAGACGTCAGAATTCTCTATGCGAACATCTCAGCAAGCCAATTCAAACAGTTCAAGAAACACAAAGACCTTTTAACAGCAAAAGAACTGCAAGTCCTCCAGGAGTTCGCAGACCTCAAGCAAAAAACAGACTCTTCCTGGGTTATCTAAAGCTTTTTAAAGCATACAGCGGTAAAAATGGTATGAGCGGCATAAAAACTCTATTTCATGGTGATGAATCACTATATCAGGAGAGAGTACGGGCAGAAGTAGCTGAAACTGATACAACAGTGCTCAGAGAGCGTGCTAATCACTACAGAGCTTCTCAAGAATATACTATTATCTTTCGTGTTCCTCTCCAGATAGTAGAACTCTTAGCAGGTACTGCAGTATCCCCTATCGAGTATCACCACATCCTTGAAGAGCTGCTTGAAAAACGAAATCACCATTTAAACCATGATGGATTCGTTTTTCCTGCAGTAGCTGTCAGATAACCTTTAAAAACCCTCATTCTCTGAGAGTCCCATGCCTATGAAGATAAATATCTCCGATAACGGAATCGCCTGGCGCATCCAGCTTGAATCAGAAGCCCTGCACGGCAAGAAAATCGGTGACACTATGCCTGGCAAAGAGCTCTTGCCTGAATTAGAAGGCTATGAACTTGAGATTACCGGAGGGAGCGATACTGCAGGATTTCCCCTTGCAAAGAAGGTTGAAGGAGTATATCTTAAGCGTCTCTTACTCACAAAAGGATTCGGCATGAAAGAAAACAAGCCGCGCGGCCTAAGGAGAAGAAAGACAGTCAGAGGAAACCAAGTCTCAGCAACAACTGCTCTTCTGAACATGAAAGTCCTCAAGACAGGCAATAAGCCCTTGACAGATATATTCGCAGACCAGAATAAGCCAAAAGTGGAAGAGAAGAAAGCAGGAGCTCCTGTACCAGCAGCGTAATGAGAAGAATTATATTCTAAGAGATAGCAGTGAACAACCCCGTGGCAAGACCATAAGTATAGGAGAGAGATATAATCATCCTATGATACTCTAAGCTTTGCTGCATCAGCTAACAGAGCCTTAAATAGAATAGTTTTTTAAACGCATCTCTTCTCGGAAAGGTATGACTGAACAGCAGAGCACAGAAAATCTTCCAACTATCAATATAGGTATTGTAGGCCATATCGACCACGGTAAGACTACGTTGCTCCAGAAACTTAGTGGTAAGTGGACTGACACGCACTCGCAGGAGCTCAAGCGAGGAATCACGATTAAACTCGGTTATGCAGATATCATACTCTATAAAGACAATAAAGGCTATAATCGCGAGCAAGGAGAGCCAGCCAGGCACATCTCATTTGTTGACGCTCCAGGCCATGAAATGCTGATGGCAACAATGTTGTCAGGTGCTGCGATTATTGATGCCGCCATCTTAGTTGTAGCTGCAAACGAAGGCATCAAGCCGCAGACAAGCGAGCACGTTATGGCACTCCAGGCAAAACGCATCAAGCATCTGATTGTCGTTCAGAATAAGATTGACTTGGTTGACAAAAAACGCGCGCAGGAAAGCTACTTAGAGATTAAGAATTTTCTGAAAGGCAAATATGATAATGCGCCGATTATCCCTGTTTCAGCGCAGCAGGAAGTTAATCTCGACAAGATTTATGAGAAGCTTGCGGCTATCCCCTTAGATGAGAGGAAAACGCAGGGTCCAGGCATATTCATTATCGCGAGAAGTTTTGACATCAACAAGCCAGGGACTGTTCCTGCTGACTTGAAAGGCACGGTTCTGGGTGGCACTCTTAAATCAGGCACGCTCAAAGAAGGAGAACAATTAGAGATAAAACCTGGCTTGGCAATCAAGGAGGCAAATCAATATCACTATAAAACCCTCGTAGCAAAAGCACTGACCCTATTAAAAGGATCGAAGAGGCTTTCTGTGTTGACTCCAGGAGGAAGCATGTCAATAGAAACAAGCCTCGATATGTCAATAGGAAAAGCAGATGCATTATCAGGATGCCTTGCAGCACCGCTCGGTGTTTTGCCTACAGCAGTAAATTCTCTTAGAATAAAATTTACCCTCTTTCCCGAGATACACGGTAGCACTGGCTCGCAGAAGATTGAACCGCTCAAGCCTTCGGAAATGCTCCTGCTCAGCATCAATACCTCGATGACTCTGGGAGTCATCAAAAGGCTGCAAGGAACAGAGATAGAACTATCACTGAAAGTCCCTGCAATCGCTTTCAAAGGGGACAATATTGCCCTTTCCAGAAGCATCAATGGTCATTGGAGATTAATTGGATACGGAGAGATTGTATAAATCCTTAAATACCTCTCTAAAGCTATACGCTAATGCAGCAAGTCATTGATGCAATTGTGCTTGAATATGGAAAGCTTCTGCTCTTCAGAAAGAAGGGTCTCTGGATTCTTCCTGGTGGAAAGCTGGAGGAAGGAGAATCTGATGAAGCATGCCTCAGAAGAGAAGTTGCAGAAGAATCCTCTGGAACAGAGATCAGAAATCTGCAATTATATAAGGAGTTTACAGGAATCAGCCCTAACAGGCGCTTGCCAGTGCGTATCCGCACCTACTTCGCGGATCGCTTCGGTCAGCTTGGTTTACCATCGGGCGAGATTAAAGAAACCGCCTGGGTTCCTTATCGTGAACTGCACAAATACAAACTATCAGATATAACACATCAGATTGTCAGAACGCTCAACGAAGACGGGCACTACACGAGGCAGATTCTAGACAAGATAGATTTATATAATATATAACTATATATTATTATGGTTACGACTATACAGGTAGATGAGAAAACCTTGCTTATTCTTAAGAAGCTGAAAGAAGCACTTGAGGCCTCATCTTACGATGAGGCAATAAATAAGATTGCAATCAGGCATCTCAAACCAAATAAATCTATGGCGGGTTCTCTTAAGCGATATTTGAAAGACGAAAATTTAAAAGAGATTCTTAAAGAATTAAAAGAAGAAAGAAGAAAAAGTGGCAGATACTAACTATTTAGATACTTCAATCATATTAAGCTATCTCTTAGAGGGAGACAGCAAAGAACTTTTTGAAAGCGAGCAGAGCCTCTTTGCCTCGTCACTATCATTATTCGAGCTTAAAAAGATATTACTGAAAAGAAAAGTCCCTGATAAGATAATTAATGAAAAAGTATCCTACATGA
>JACPXY010000012.1 GCA_016196285.1 Candidatus Pacearchaeota archaeon
CTTGAAGTGCTCTTCGGATATCAACTTGTGTAGAATGAGAATAAGCTTCTCCTTTATTGCTCTTAATCTGTCCAGTACATAGGGCACGCTCAAAATTCTCAACATCTTTTAAGGTAATCTTAGGAGTTGATTTCTTGAAGAACTCTAAAGGCGTTCGTAGTACATCTAGATATTTGCTTTGTCTCGATTCAGATATCTTATAGCCCTTGTTTACTTTCCCCAAAGCGAGCTCATCAAGAAATTTTAGAATTGCTTTCTTTTCTTCCTGAGAGATGTTCCACGACATCAAGCTTTCTTTTCTAGGAGCAATGCTTCTATTGTGAATTTCTATCTTAATGTTTGGCATGTGCTCAGTTAGGGATTGCTCTATATAAACTTTCCCTAACTGAGACACTTATGTCCCACGCCCGGACCAGGAATCGAACCTGGAAATCCGTAAGGAAATCGGTTTTCGAGACCGACGCAGTACCATTGTGCCATCCGGGCATATCTGGAAAGAAGAAGTGCTTTAAAGACTTTCGATGATAGCAATAAAGCAGATTCCTAACCTCGTGCATCCCAAGGTTCATTTCATTCACTCCGCAGCAAGCTGACGGGGTATTGCACTCGGTTTCAATCGGAATCCGCTAATTACATTTTGAACCGTAGCAAGCTACGGAGTATTCAACTCAAAATGTAATAATAAGAAAAGGGAGAGAACAAGGGGTTAAGCTCCCTTTGTTCTGATTGCATCTGCCCTTAGACAGTAGGTGACTATCTACCCATACTACAGAAACCCTTTATTAATGGACTCGGAAACCCTGATTCAGAATTCTCCTCTGGAACCAACATCCATAAGCCTTAAAAAGGAAGTCAAAACTGAGGCCTGTATAAACTAAATAAGGACGACATTAGAAACCTTTAAATAGGATTTAGCGTATCGAATAGAGCGGTTTTCGCATGGGGTGAGCACATGCATGACACAACAAAATCAGCCTAATCAACCAGTTCCTCCTGTACCTACCCAGCAAGTGCCGGCAACTCCTCACAATACCTCTCCGCAATCTCCCGTGCCTCCACAGACCTCGGTAGTTCCTCCTATAATTCCTCCAGTGATTCAAGCACAACAGCCGCAGCATGCGCCATCACAAAGTAATTTCTGGAGAAACTATGGGCGCGATACTAGTATAGCGATAGGCTTAGGCGCGAGTATCATTGCACTAACCTGTCTAGGAGGTTGTGTTGGTTTTCTCGCATACCTGCATAATACATCTCTTCCTATACAAACACAGCAGAGACGAGATGCAATGCAGACACTCAATGGAAGAATGCCTGAATCTTCACAGCTTGAATCAATTGCCCTGCTTCCCCTGCCAGAACCAGTCCAAAGGCCAATTCCGCAACAATTCCCGATAGCACCTATTATACCCCAAGATTATTCATTGATTCAGCCAACAGCTCCCCCTATAACTTTGCCAACTATTCCTTCACTTGAAATTAACCCATCAAGTGCAGCAATCAATTCTAGAGTAGAAGCAAGTGTCTTAAGAGCGGACCTTGAGAAGATAAGAGCAGCAGAAGCTCGTGCTTATGCAACAAACACAGTTCTGGGAGCAAAGACTGATGCACTTAACGCAGAGATAACTATTCTTGAATACCATCTCAATGCAGCACGCTTCGAGGTTGTACAATCCCATCTGGAAAAAAGCGGTCTTCGTAAACAACTCATGAACGTAAAAGGAGAGTTATTAAGAAGTGCAGGCACAAATGTAATGCTGGAATCACAGTTGAAAAAGACTCATCAACAGCATGCTGAAATGAGAAAAGAGCTAAGACTCTACCAAGATGACGAGAAAAGAGAGACTGTATGGAAAGCTGATGAACTGGAAGAAGCACAGATAGTACATACCCTTCTTTCCTATTTCCCTCGCATGCCAGAATTCCCCCTAGTTTCGGGAGTCGTTGCAGGTAAACAAGTATTGCTTGATGAAGTGCACTATGTACAGAGTGGCATGATAGCCAACAACATACAATTAGGACGCATTGCAGACGTCATTGCACTCATATATTCGCCTGCTGCAGTACATACTAATGCATTTGAGTCCTGGGTTGCGGGAGCACGGCTTCCCCCGCAATTTAGAGAGCGATTTGAGAAGAATCTAGAACAGCCTTCAAAATTCGACACACTCGCACAGTTCCTCTATGCCTATCAACAGCAGCCAGAAGGTGTCATCTTCAGGGACTATGAAGGAAACACTAGATTCATTGCATCTCGTGAGCAGACAAAGAAACTCACGCATCCTGAGAAAAGAAATGGGAGAAACGAATGAAAAGAATAACCTCGCTTGCATCACTTCTGCTGGCTGCCGGCTGTGTAACAAATTACTCAGACGCAGACTTCACTGCAATCAAACAAAGAGAGAGTGATGCATTAAGCGAGCAGGCAGATAAACCGGTAGCATTGGTATTGCCAGTGTATGCTCCTGCAGAACCAAAACTAGGATTCTGGCAGGCAAAACAGCTTGCACAAACCTATGCTTCACTGCCAAACTATGCAGGAACAATTGGATTCTCGTATCCAAGCGGCATCTCATTCGAAGAGCTCAATCTTACTGGTATACGCAATTCCTACATGCCTCTACTAGCAAGACTTCAGAAAACAGTACCTGAAAGCGATATAGTCTCAAAACTCATGCTTGGAAAACCTAATCATTCCTCACGGAGCGCACAAGAATACCAGCTATCTAATAGCTCAGGTCTCCAGGGAATTGTCTTTGTTGCTGCTGACAAAGAGAAAAAGAATTTCTTAGTGCAGATGCATAAGACTAAGGACGTGCATAAGGACAGCTATACCATAGCATTAGAATTCGGCACTCCTGACCTTCGCGTACAAAACTCAATACTGCCGATAGATGCGATTACTCATGCTGCCTTAGATACAGGAATCGGTTGGCTTATTGGAGGCCCGGTTGGTGCAGCAGGATTTGCAGGCCACACATTCATCTCAGAGCCTTTAGCGCGCATCGAAGGAAACCAAATGCCCAAGACTACCAGACGAGTGCGAGGGCAGATGTATATTACTGGAGATACATTAAGAGAAGCACACGTAAAGACTATTATTGAAGAAGCAGCACGGCACAATACACGCATGATTCTTGCAATCGAGTGTCCGGAAGGGGCTGGTTTCATTTATCTGAATAAAATACCAGAGAATTTATACATGGATAAGAATAAAGTCTTATTCACCACCAGCGAAGGTGACGCGCGCTGGCTTGTAGAGATGCTCTTGCATCTTACCAAAGCAACAGCAGTGTTAGGAGTAGACAAAGAAGTAATACATATTATCACAACACCAGCAGGAGTCTCTGGCGGAGAGTCAGCTGGGCCTGGAGGCAGATAAAATGCATAAGAGCATATTCCTGCTTCTTCTAATTTGTATCCCTCTTGCCTCCGCTGCAGTCACTCAAAATAACACCATTCTATACGGCATCACTGAAACCGACGGCACGCTGAACATAACAAGTCAAGTAATTTCAAATACAAGCATTCTCGGATTTGTCTGCGCAACAAGCAATTGCAGCATAACATCAGGAACACTCTGGTCAGGGATTGTACAATCAGGCGCCAATACTTCAGTCATCCTTGAATATCCAACAGTCTTACAGGATCAAGGATACGGTATATTCTTCTTTAAAGAAAACTTCATCCCCTATGAAGTAAAGGCAACATGGTCAGGTGAAGGTCAATCTCCAGCAGCATCACGCTTTCTCACTCAAAAACGACTCTGTAGTTCCAACTTTTCAATCATCAATCAAACCATCACAAATCAGACCCTTAATCTTCTTGTTCAGGCAGATTCGCCTATTGCGCATGCTGGTCCCTTGAGCCTAATTCCTGCCCAGATTGCAAGCCAATACACATCAACTCTCAATGTAACCTCGAGAACCATCGGACCGCAGAATCAGACACTCCTCCAAGTATCCACTCTTCCATTCTCCTCCACAACTCTCTTCAGCTTCACCTTTAACCTTATTCCTGGCAATTACACAGTAGAAGTAGAAACAACGCCTAGTGATCAAAAGTGCCTTGCAGCATCCACACAAAGCACCAGCAGAAGCATTAGCATAACAAGCAATGCTGCCTCAAGTAATCAAACATCAATTATTCCGAGCATCACAATCATCAGCCCGCAGAATATCACATATACTACTGGAAATATTCTAGTCAATATCTCAGCAATGAATGCGACATCAATTAGAGTAACCACTCCCAGCGCAGTTAATGCAACCTACACCGCTCCTTTCTTTCTGAATCTGGGCAACGGCTCCCATAGTATATTTGCTGAAGCAACAAGCAGCACCGGCAACACAACACAAGCACTAGTATTCTTCAGTGTCAACACCACTAATATAAGTCAAGTAAATCAGTCTATTCCTTCACTGCAGCTAAGCATCATCAGCCCTGAAAACAGCACTTACACAAATAATACCCTTCTCGTAAATATCTCTACAGCAAATGCGGCCTCAGTCTGGTTCTCCGTCAACACAGGAATAAATCAAACTTATAGTACTCCTCTATTCGTCACGTTCCAGAACGGTTCAAATATCCTCACTGCCTATGCTAACAGCACACAAGGAAGTGCTATACAACAACAGGTAGTTTTCTCGATAGCTTCGGTAAATCAGGCAGGCAATCAAACGAACCAGACAAATCAAACCAATACACCTCCTGCAGCAATCACCAATCTGACAGCTATAGCCATCGGCCAGAATTTCATTACATGGAATTGGACCAATCCTGCAGATCCTGATTTCGCATTTGTTATCATCTCACTGAATGGTGTCAATGTCGCAAATACTTCAAGCAATCAATACAATGCAACTGGCCTTATCCAGAATACGCAATACACTATCTCAATCCGCACCCAAGACACTGCAGGCAATCGCAATAACTCGGCAGTCAATAATACGCAAATCACACTCTCTGTGCCTAGCACAACTCCTCCAGGAGGTGGAGGAGGTGGAGGAAGTTCAGGAACAAGCACTTCACAAGCACGCCCTGCGCTGATTACACAGCAGAATAAAACAGGAGAGCAAACACTGCCTATAGAATACAATCCTGCACCAGTGCAGGAGATTCCTGAAGATAATAACTATCTAATGCTTATGTTGCTTGCATCACTAATCATGTTGCTTCTTGTAATAGGAACGTTTGCGCTAAAAGCACGTAAAACAAGAAAGATCAAGCGGTAGTTCAAGGTCGTAATATCTCGCTCCATAATAATACAGGTCAGTATCTTGGTCTAACTCTTGACCTGTATATAAGTATCTACTTTCCTCTTCTCCTGAGTAAATTTGACCGAATGGCTCATAGAAGGTGGATGGCGTGGGAGGTTGATAAAATCGTAAATATAATTATCAAAACAACAAGTAGAATTGTTTTAGTAAGAACTATTCTCATTATAAGATTTCTGCCAATTTAAATATGCTGTAGAGGAAAAGAAGGACAGACAACCAGTTCGCTAAGTAGAGGATATAACCTATCAACAACCTGTTCCTCTTGAAGAAGGGGAATGGATAAAACAAAGCAAGTGGGATTTTGGAGATTAAGAGGGAGGACGATTTTGTATAAGAGCTGTAGTACTCTTCAGACAGTTTCTTATCGATCCTTGTATA
>JACPXY010000034.1 GCA_016196285.1 Candidatus Pacearchaeota archaeon
CAAAAGAAATGGTAGACACGCAAAGATTAGTCATCGAAGAGTCTCCTGATTCATTAGAAGGGGGAGAGCAGCCAAGAAGAATCAATGTATTCTTGAAAGAAGACTTAGTAGACCCTAAAATGGAAGAGCGCACAACTCCTGGCAGCAAGGTTAAAATATTCGGCGTATTGAAAGAGGTCCCTGTGCCATTGCAGACAGGCGCAATCTCAACAAGGTATGATATTGCTATTGAGGCAAACAACACAATTCCGTTAGAAGAGTCTTTTGAGGATCTAGATATTGAAGAAGAAGATATAAAGGAGATTCTGGAAATAGCATCAGACCCTCACGCTTCCAAGCGTCTTGCACAGAGCATTGCGCCAAGCATTTATGGATTTGACCGGATTAAGGAAGCAGTGCTGCTTCAGCTCTTTGGAGGAATTAAAAAGACAAAATCAGATGGAGGTTCAACACGAGGAGACATTCATGTGCTGCTTGTGGGCGATCCAGGAGTTGCAAAATCAGTGCTGCTCAAGTTCGCTTCAGTCATTGCACCTAAAGGAAGATATGTCTCGGGAAAGGCTGCGAGTGCAGCAGGACTTACAGCAGCAGTAGTTAAGGATGAGTTTCTAAGGGGATGGTCATTGGAAGCAGGAGCGATGGTATTGTCAAACAAGGGCACTGTGTGCATTGACGAGATTGAGAAGATGACTGAGCAAGACCGTTCAGCAATGCATGAGAGTATGGAACAGCAGACAGTTACTGTTTCAAAAGCGAACATCCATGCAACGCTCCGCTCAGAAACAACTGTCCTCGCAGCAGGAAATCCGAAGCTTGGCAGATTTGACCCATACACTCCCATTCCTCAGCAAATTGACATTTCTCCTGCCTTGCTCTCGCGATTTGATGTCATCTTTGTCATTAGAGACCTGCCGAATAAGCTTCAGGATGAAGCGATTGCAACTCATGTACTTGAAGAACACAAACAAGGAGTCACTAGGGATATTATCTCGCCAAAGATACTGCGTAAATACATCTCCTATGCACGAAGGAAATACCAGCCAAGACTAACCGAAGAAGCAATTGAGGAGATAAAAGATTTCTATGTTAAACTGCGAAACCAGTCAATCCGTGCAGACTCGGATGTAAAGCCAATCCCAATTACAGCTAGGCAATTAGAAGGTATTATTCGCCTTTCTGAAGCCTGCGCCAAAATGCGACTGAGCAACGAAGTAAATAAGCAGGACGCCCAGCGCGCAATTGACCTATTAAAGATGTCGCTCCAGCAAGTGGGTTATGACGAGGAAACCAAGACATTCGATATAGACAAGATTACTACCGGTATTAGTGCATCAAAACGCAGTAAGATACTGATAGTGAAAGAGGCGCTTGCACAACTTGAGTCACGAGTCGGAAAGCTTATACCTTATGAAGAGATTGAGAAGCTGCTGGGAGGCAAAATAACAGAGATTGAACTTGAAGAAGCGCTCAATCAGCTGTCAAAATCAGGAGACATCTTCCAGCCGAAGAAAGGATTCGTGCAACGTATGTAATGCATAAGGCAAAACCTTATAAGCCTTTATGCCAAGCAAGACCATGGAATCGCAGTATAAGAGGAATATAGCCTATAAAATGAAGATTGGAACACTTGCTGCAGGAAAGCCTATCATGGAAGCTGATCGGCTGAAGACACTGGATCTAGGCACAAAGCAGGTCGTCCGCATTAATCTCATTGCAAATGTGGTTGATAAATACGTGCAAGAGGGAGAGAAAAGATTTGCTTCAATAACACTTGACGACGCATCCGGTCAAATCAAAGTAAAAACATTTGGAGAGGATGTTGAAAAGTTCTCGAACATTGAGTTAGGTGATACTATTCTACTAATCGGCTTGGTGCGTTCATGGAATAATGAGATATATGTTACTCCCGAAATCATCAAGAAAAAAGACCCTGCTTATCTTCTATTAAGAAAAATTGAGGTAGAAGCAGACATGCCGAAAACTATGGAAAAACCTGAACGTCTTGCAATGAAGGACAAAATACTCTCTATGATTAAGGATGCGGAAAAAGAGCAAGGCATTGACATAGACAAGATTATTCTTGAATTAAAAGAGCACCCTGATTTAATCAACCAGGAAATTAAGCATCTCCTTGAGGATGGTGTTATCTATGAGCCAAGACCTGGAAAATTAAGGTATCTCGGATGATTTTCTGTTTTTGAAGAAAGTGTGGATATAATTTGTACCTAGGTGTTCTTCAAGTCTGGAATCAATAACGTCGAACGTAGAATTGAATGTCTCATGCAATTCATGCTCTTGCCAATAGGAGAAGAATCGTTGTGTAGTCAGATCATGTGTATCAGGGATGAGTCTTTCGCCAAAGCCTTCCTTGACGCAGACATACACAATCCCTCCAGGTTTCAAGATATGGGAGAATCCAGCAATAACACCTGGAACACGAGCACGAGGCACATGTAACAATGAGGTGACTGCCCAGATGCCGTCAAACGTGCTTGCGTCGAACATCAGACTCTCCATATTCATCACTTGGGCACGAACGCCCTGTTCATGACAGAGCGCGACCATTGCTGGGCAGAAATCTATCCCTTGGCAATCAAAGTTGCACAACTGAAAGTAAAGTGTATGATCGCCGGCGCCACAACCAACATCAAGTATCTTATTACCCTTTAGAATATGCATGAAATAGCCGAATTCATATCTCCGATGCACATCCGTCAGTCTCTTGAATTTTTCAGCAAATATTCGGGCATGATTCGTATATGAGCGGAGTGTTTGTGCCTCAATATCCATGCACCTATATTTATTATGCATTTAAATGTATTATTGCATCCGAATGGACGTTATTTCTTCTTCCCGTTTTTTCTAATCTTAATTTCTCGGTTCAATCTCAGCGTCAGCCAAACTAGCAATACAAATGCAATAAGCAGAAGCAGGAATCGCCATATATCGGTGAAGTTTTGCCAATTAATTACTGTCCCGAAGACGAATGCCCAGATGCCGCTGCCGATTAAAGCAGAGCCGACCGGCTCAACACTCAAGAAGAAGAACCCGAGTATCAGCACGATGACCCCTGCAATCACTGAAATCCAAAATGCAACTGCAGAGTGTTCTTTTTGTGCTGCATCAAAATCTTGCTGGCATTCGTAATAATAATCACAGTACCCATTTCTCCACGTTCCATTATTTAGAAGACATTGCTCTTCAGTCTCAGCCACAAATTCACTGGTCTTCTCAGTAGAGATTGTTCTCGGCTGATAAACATCTCCGCAATAATCGTCCCATTCAGGACTCGGATAGAATGCTTCAATACCTTGCCAGAGCAATAGCGCAAATACGATGACGATGCCTACACCCAACACCAAATTCTTCACGTTCATGCTGTCCCCTATGCAAAGCTGTATATAAACCATACGTTAACCTTTAAAAGCCTTAAATCTACGCATATTCATGGAAACATACGAACAGCTCCTTGAGAGGGCATACGAGAAGGTAAAGATTGTAGAGGGTGCGAGCGGCCGCTTTGACATTCCTAAAGTGATAGGTCAAATTGAGGGAAAATCTACAATCATCACCAATATCGCTGCAATTGCAGGATATATCAGGCGCGATCTGCAGCATTTAGTAAAGTTCCTTCAAAAAGAGCTTGCCGCTCCAGGTAAAATAGAGAATGACCGTCTAATCCTACAGACAAGACTAAACTCGGCGAGGGTTAATGAGAAGATACAGCTATATGCAAAAGAGTTTGTCATCTGTCCAGTATGCCAGAAACCTGATACAGAGATTATAGCTGAACATGGCATCAAATACAAGCACTGCCTGGCATGCGGTGCAAAATCACCAATAAAACACAAGATTTAACATGCTCTGCATCAAAATACATAAATCCTATCGCACAGTCGTCGCACTTTGTGATGCTAATCTGCTCGGCAAACGTTTCGAATCAGGTATCTTTCAGCTTGAAGTCAGAGAGAGTTTTTTTAAGGAGCGAGAGATAACAAGAGAAGAATGTATTCTGGTTCTGCAAAAACAAGCGAGAGAAGATGCAACGTTCAACATAGTAGGAAAGGAAGCAGTAGAAACTGCGCGGGAAGCAGGAATAATTAATGAAGAACATGTCTCGTACATTCAAACTATCCCATTTACTCTTCTTTTGATCTAATATGGAAAACATCTACCTAAAAAAAACTGCAGAAATAAAGAAAGAGAGAATTATGCTGGAAGAGAGATTAAGAGTAAGAATCAACGTCAAAGGAAAGGCAGTCAGCTTTAAAGGAGAACCTGTTGACGAGTTCGAAGCAATGCATATCTTTGAAGCAGTTCAATTCGGATTCACACTGAAAGACGCACTGCTGCTGCTCGAACCGGATATGCAGTTCCGTAAGCTCCATATCAAGGATTTCACAAGAAGAAAAAATCTTTACGAGGTTAGATCGAGAATCATCGGCAGGGAAGGAAAGACAAAGCGCACCATTGAAGATATATCAGATTGCGTGCTCGTGCTCAATGAGAATACCTTAGGGATAATTGGCTCAGCAGAGGCAATTGATACCACTCTTACTGCACTCAAAAGTCTAATTGGTGGATCGAAAGAAGGAAATGTTTATCGATACCTCGAGAGAATGAACGCGGCAAAGAAAGATATTAGAAAAAAGGGTGAGGATTTAGGTTTGAAGAATAAAAAGTGAAAACAAAAAATAAAAATCTAATGTTAGTTAGCGTCTCTTCTTTTTCTTTGCTTTCTTCTTTGGCATTTTATTGGTGCACCTCTTATACTTTTTAGAGGATTGTTTTCTTTATAAATTTTTGTGAAAAACCTTGTTTTATCTAAAAGTTCGCAAAAGCAGTAAAATGTTTGTCGTCGATGATTTTTTGAGTGAAAAATCATCTTGCAAGAATATAGCAACTTAGAGACAATAAAGAAAGTAAATCAGAAAAGTATTAAAAGTAAGAAACTGCTCATAGTGCAATGGCACAAGATGAGAAGAGAATTGCATTGACTGAATTAGAACGTCAGGCGTTGCACACTGATTTCAAGAGAGCGCCATCAAGCAGGGAAGCCATAGATCGTTATGCTTCCATAGGCAATCCTGGCTTAAGAATAATCTCTGGGCTCTATCGAACAGAAGAAGAGCAGGAGAAATATATTAAGCAAGGACTCAATCTCAAGCTTCCAGCTCAACGGTAATCTTTAAATAACATCTTTCTGTTCACTGCTCAAGTCCCCTTAGCTCAGCCGGTAGAGCGCCTGACTGTTAATCAGGATGTCGGAGGTTCGAGTCCTCCAGGGGACGTTCTATACATTAAAGAAGATAATAACTACTCCGATAATAACCAATGCAATGAGAATCCACCAAAGCGCCTTATTTCTTTTCTCCCTTATCTTTCTCTCTTCTGCGCGCAGATACGCATTGCGGATCTCCCGTCGCCGCTCATCGCTTAAGGAGGGAGTTTTCTCCCCAGAATATTTGAACTTCACGAGTCCTCCAGTCGAGACCTCTTCTGCCATCTCTCTTTAGAGTTCTCTAAAGTTATAAACGTTCACTTTTTATACTCTCTTCGGGTTCCATTTCTATGAGAGATAACAAAACAGTACTCTTAGGCATGTCGGGAGGAGTTGATTCGAGTGTAGCTGCACTACTCCTAAAAAAGAAAGGATATGAAGTAACAGGCGCATTCCTCAAGATGTACTCTGATACAAAAAATCCTCTAAATGGTCGGTGCACATACCTAGATGACTTGAAAGATGCGCGGAAGATAGCTGCGAAGTTGAAAATTCCTTTAATCGTTCTTGACTACGAGAGAGAATATAAGAAAAGAGTACTGGCTCTAATGTTTAAGTCCTATGCTTCAGGTAATACGCCAAATCCCGACTTAGACTGCAACACTGTTATTAAATTTCCATATCTCTGGAAAGAAGCCAAGAAGAGAAAGATAAATTTTATCGCAACAGGCCACTATGCGAGAATAAAAAGAACACCGAGAGGATATTCCTTGCTGCAAGGCAAGGACAAGCAAAAAGACCAATCCTATTTTCTTGCAGGCCTCATCCAAGATGATTTATCTCATACACTCTTCCCATTGGGAGATTTAAGAAAAGAATATGTCAGGAAAATTGCGGAGAAATCAGGATTCCACAACTGGAGTAAACATGGGACTGTGGGTATCTGTTTTGTAGGCCAGAGATCTATGCACTCATTTTTGAAGCAGAAGATAAAAACAAAAACAGGAACTGTAATAGATGAAGAAGGAAATGTCTTAGGAGAGCATGCAGGCATCAGTTTCTATACCATCGGTCAGAAAGCAGGCGCACATGTCGGCATTCAAATGCAGAAGCCAAAGGGATATGAGCAATCCAGGTTCTACGTTGCAGGCAAAAAGAAGCCAAATACCCTTGTCGTTGCGCCAGAGAGTCATCATTCCCTAATAAAAAAGCAAGTAACTCTCAAAAAACTGCATCGCATCATCCCAGGAGAGAAGATACCTTCTCTTCTAAAAGGAAGAATCCGGCATCTCGGTGAGATGTATCAGGGAAAGCTGCTCATAAAAGCAGGTAAGATACATTTCATATTCAACAAACCGATAGAAGCTATTGCGCCAGGACAATATCTTGTGCTCTACAAAGGAGACTCGGTCATAGCATCCGGCGAGATGATGTAAGAACCTTTTTATATCCTGTCAGCATAGAAAAGGCATGGAATTGGACTCGGTAATAAAAAAGAGGCGTTCTGTCCGCTCCTTTAGCGATAAAAAAGTCAGCTGGAAACTCTTATTAGATGCGATTGACGCTGCAGTGCATGCACCATTCGCAGGCAATTATAATAATCTCAAGTTCGTCATTATCGAGAATCCTGAGAGATTAAATATGCTCGCAAGGCATGCAAGCCAAGACTGGATTATGGACGCATCGAGTGCATTGATTGTCTGCTCTGATGACACCAATCTGGAAAAGTTGTACGGTGAGCGCGGAAGAATATATAGTAGGCAGCAAGCAGGTGCTGCAATCCAAACTTTGCTTCTGAAACTGGCAGATTTGGGGCTTGCCGCGTGCTGGGTTGGTGCCTATACTGATTCAAAGATAAGAAATGATTTCAGCATACCCAAGGAAATACAAATCGAAGCAGTTATTCCTATTGGCTACGAGAAGAAAACATTTAAATCCAAGACAATCAAGAAAAAAAAGCTCGAGGCAGTATTATTCTGGGAAGCATGGGATAAAAACAGACGGGAAACTCTCTTCAAAGAACCTTCAATCCATACGCCTGATTCTCATTGAAGAACCTTATGCCTCACAGAGAAAAAGACATAAAATAATTGAATAAGGTATTCTTTATTGCTTTATCAAGATTAATTATAGCATCTCCAGTAATATTTGGGAATAAAAAGATAACCAAAGAAAGAAGAAGAGAGGGCGAAGCGCCCTCAAAAAAGAAAAGTAAATCTCTATAGGAAGTAATAGGAACCTTTGTTCTTATTTATCTATATACTTCTATACCTAAATCAGACATCTCTGAACGAGCAGAAGCATCTTCACGCTGAACACGTCGTCCAGTCACATACGGCGAGCTAACGCCGGTCATGATTGTAATGACGCGTACTTTGTTTGCGAAGTCTTTGTTTACACGAGCGCCAATGATAACTTGAGCATCCTGGCTGATGTTCTCTGTAATTAGTTCACCAACGCCTGCGAATTCCTCAAGTTTGAAATCTGGGCCACATGTAATGTGGATCAGAGCTCCTGTAGCTCCCTTGTAATCAACATCCAATAGCGGATGCGTCAAAGCTTGCCTCACTGCTTCATCAACTCGTGCAGTCGTATCTGACTCGCCGACACCGATAACTGCTACGTCGCCATTCTTCATAATAGCTGAAACGTCTGCATAGTCTAAGTTGATCAATGAAGGCAAGGTAATTGTTTCCACAATTCCTTTAATCATTGTACTGACCAGCTCGTTCGCTACTGCGAAGGCCTGCTCCATAGGCAAGTTGCCTGCAATGTCAACAAGTCGATTATTATCAATAATAATAGCAGTATCTACTACCTCAGTTAATTCCTGAAGTCCAAACTCTGCCTTGTCCAAGCGTGCTTTTTCACACTCAAATGGCATAGTTACTACTGCGATAACGACTGACCCGGATTCTTTTGCGAGTTGCGCTACAACTGGCGCGCTGCCAGTTCCTGTGCCTCCACCCAATCCTGACAGGATAAATACCATGTCTGCACCGGTGACTGCCTTTTTCAGCTCTGACAAAGACTCTTTTGCTGCTTCTCTGCCTTTTGCAGGATAGCCTCCGCATCCAAGTCCGCGCGTTAGTTCCTTACCAATCAGAATCTTCTCATCTGCTTTGGTGATGCTCAAATGCAAAGCGTCTGTATTGATGCCGTAGATAGTTGCACCACTAATTCCTTTGTTAAACAACCAGGTAATAGTATTGCATCCAGCGCCACCTGCGCCAACGACCTTGATATTTGCTTTGCCGGCACGCAACTCATCAAAATTAATACTATGTGTTGATGCGTTCTGAATCGCCTCTTTTGCAAAATCGAGTACCATATTCACTACCTCCTTTCAACTATTAGTAAAAACCCATAGGTTTTATGTTCTAAGAAAGAAATCGCTACTATTTATAGTTGACTGTGCCATAACAATCAGGAACTGTCGCTATAATCCTAGCAAGATTCAGCGGATTTCTGTTTTTCTGACTGTATCAAGTACTCTCTGCTCTGCTTCCGCGAGCGACATACTCGGTAAAAAGAAGGAAGCCGCCGCCTTATGCCCTCCGCCTCCAAGAGCCTGTGCAAATCTAGATACATCAATCCCTTTTTTTGAGCGGAAACTGCCTTTAATTCCTATCTCTGTCTCTGCGAGAGTGAATACGAATTGGCACTCATCAATAAACTGTAGTTCATTCACTCCTAATCTGACTTCTGCACTATTCAGGTCAAAGCGTTTGCATTGCTCTAACGAAATCGAAGAGTATCCGCATCGCAGGTCCTCATTGAACTTTAAATTGTTCAGTAAGAAGCCGAAGTATTGCTTCAAACGCAATGGTTGTGAGTAGAGCACCGGTTTTAGAATGCCTTCCAGATACCGTGCTCCATTTTCAATTAGAAATACCGCATCATTTAGTGCTTTGTCTGGATTGCCATCATAAGTGAAGAATCCGCTATCAGTGCAGATGCCTAAGAGCAGGCGGGAAGAGAGCTCTGCATCAAATTTCATACCTCTATCTTTAAATAAGTCGACTAAGAGTGAGCAGAGTGCAGGCTGGTCTGAATCGACATAATTCAATGTGCCTGCCCTATCATTAATAGCATGATGGTCTATGTTGATGCTGAAAACATTCTCAGGCAGTGTAAATGAACCTCTCTGTTTCACGGAAAAAGAGCTGAGAGAGCCATAATCTAGAAAGACAAATGCATCGTACTGTTCATGGATAATATCTGATATATCTATTCCAAAATGCACTTCAGATGCATATGGCAGTTTATCCAGATTAACTGAGAGTGCATCAGGGCTGATTAGAGTAACCGAAATGCCTTCCCGTTCAAGTGCATATTTTAACGCAGTACATGCCCCTAAAGAATCGCCATCGGGAGACGGATGCAAGGTCAGAGCAATGCGCTTGCATGTCATCAGCTTATTCCAAATCTCAGCGAAAGAAGTATTCTGTTCCATATCTCTGCTCTTTCCAAAAGTATATAAATATGTGGTAGAAGCAAGATTATGGATGAACTGGATGAACGGAAAGAAATAGAGACGCTGGTTAATAATCAGGTCTATGGAAGCACATTTGACAAGATAGTAATAGAAGCAATGCGCCTCTGCTCGCTCGGCGTGCTTGTCCAGAAGAGAACCGATGTGTACATCGGTCCAGGGCAATTCCTCATCGGTCCGGTGCCGGGAATGAGTGATGAGGAGAAGCAGATGCATTTCGTGGAAAGAGATGGGCTGGTGCAGATTCTCAGTTTGGTCGAAGATGAAGCAGTTGCGAATGTGTATCTCGGTTGGCTCGGCTTCACAGGTGGAAACGCCCGTGCATACAGCTATCAGTTGAACAAGAAAGGAGATGCCTGGTCAATCACGCAGCGAAATCTAACAGGCATGACCTAAAGCTTCTTTCCGCGCTTCCACATAATTATTGCTATCTTATCTCCATAAATATTAGTCACAGTAGGACTCTCGGCAATGTTCGGGAGATATTTATGATTCGAGGTCTTCCTATCTAATTCTCTTCTGCCTTTACGCAACAACAATTGGGTCTTGATGCCTTTTTCTCGTTTCATGCGATTGAATTGATATGCGAACTCGGATATCCTCTCGCTAAACTGCCCTTCACTTCCAAATACATAATTATTCTTTCCTGTTCTGATAATATCTAATAGACTATAAAGGCAAAAATTAAAAACAATCGTTCTTTTATAAAAACATAAGATATATAAAGATCAAAATCAATAACAACACATGGAAGAACGTTTATTCCTTAAAACAATAAAATATTTTCTAGAAAAACCCTATGAAGAGACATACTTAAGGGAACTTGCCAAAAAACTGAAAATCAGCCCATTTGCAGCAAAAAAATATGCTTCTATTCTCCTGAAAGAAAATTTAATCACTGAAGAAAGAAAAGGCAATTTAAGATACTTCAAAGCAAGCACCAATAATCTCTTTTATAAGCACCTAAAAATCTCTCTCAACATAAAGAGAATCCTTGACTCTGGGCTTATTGGCTTCATTCAAGATAATATCGTGGCCACTTCATCAATAATTCTATTTGGCTCAGTCGCGAAAGGAGAAGACAATGAGAAAAGTGATATTGATATTTTAATAATCGGCAAAGATCATAACATAAATTTTAGGGATTTTGAGAAAAGATTGGGAAGAACAATCAACACCCATATTATGATGTGGAATGAATGGAAGAAGGACTATAAATCAAACCGCGCATTCTACTATGATATAATTGCTTATGGAATACCTTTATACGGAGGACTGCCATTAGTAAAATAATATGGAAATAAGAAATGTGGATGATTGCTTCAAATTAAGGTTCCTAAGAAAGATTGCTCCAGATAAGGAGAAGACTAAAAGATCATTAGAATTAGCAAAAGAGAGAATTGAATCTGCTGAATATATTTTAGGATTAAACTTAAAATTGAATTATCATATTATCATAGAAGCATACACTGCCATG
>JACPXY010000040.1 GCA_016196285.1 Candidatus Pacearchaeota archaeon
AAAAAAATCATTATGCAATTTTCATATATCTAAAAGAAAAATATGCAAATAAAATTCCCCTTAACATTATCAACTTATTTAATATTTATCGCATTGAAAGGCATGAAGCAGTCTATGGATTAGAATATAAACCAAGCAAAGAAGACGCAAAATCGGCAATTGAAGACGCAAAAATCTTTATAAAAGAGATTGAAAATCAGTTAAAAACTCGTACCTAATTTTTTTAATCGTAATTCAGATAATCCTCTCCAGCATCTTTGCAGTAATTCCTTTTTCCTCGCACAATTTGACAAATCTCTGTGCATCTTCAACTGTTCCGATAACACCTGCACCATAGTGCATCGGGATTGCCAGATCAGGATTGATGATGCTCGCCGCTTCCGCGGCCTCCTCTGCACTCATCACATAAGTTCCTGACACAGGCAATAAAGCGATAAAATGATTTCCATGCTTTCCATATCCAGAAAGCTTCTTCATCTCTGGAATGTAATCTGTATCGCCAGCATGGTAGACAATAGTGTCCTGCTGTTTAATAATATAGCCGATGAATCCTTCTGACTTAGGATGATAGGGTTTATTCACACAATATGCCGGTACTGCCTCAATCTTTAGTGTTCCAAGAATCATCTCATCTCCTGCTTCCAAGACTTCCATAGTAACACCATCTATTCTTGTTATCTTGCTCTGTGCATCAGGTGGCACAAGGATAACCGTGCCTGGTTTGGAGAGCTTCTCTATATCTTTGATACTACAATGGTCATAATGGCTGTGCGTGATTAATATATAGTCTGCCTTTCCCGCATTATCGCTTACATTGTAAGGGTCTACTGCAATTCTTTTTCCGTCATTCATAGTGATAAGAAAGCCGTCATGCCCAAGAAAATCTATCTTTATTCCATTTATGTCCATATTAATTCCTATCATCAATACTTTTAAGGTTACCTATGTTCTGTTCTGTCTGGAATAGGGTCTTCAGGAACAAATAAATAATTTTTTCTTGTTTGTCTTAATCTTCTAATAAATTCCCCTCTTCTTTCCTCATTATTACTGGTGGCGATATGAATTCCATTCGCATAGCAGACGAATCTTCCAGCAAATTCATCAAGCACTCTATTGTTTAAATCTCTGCGATAAGGAATTTCATTAACCAACCTTTCACCTGAAAAATCTCCACTCATTGAATAATTTGTTGATTAAAATCTATAAAAAGATATCTACTTCCTGTAAAATATACCTCACTTAACAAACTCAACATTCTCTGAATCTTTAAAGGCGTTATCTCCGGTAAGAAACCTTATTCCCCATTGTTTAGCTAAAGCATAGCCGATACAATCAGTCATAGAAACATCTCTTTTATTCAGAAACTTCTTTAATTTTGCAGCCTCTTTTATCACTTCTTCATCAAAATCTACTGCAAATGGACAATACTTATTTAATGATAACTCTGCTAAACTTTCTTCTCCACTATTCAAGAACTTAAAATATAATTCAAACAAATTTAGTTTTGTAGTCACAATTCCTACATTTAGATATCTGCTATAATTTTTATTTTCTCTAATTATTTCGTAAATAGCATACGTATCAAAGAAAAAATCCTCTTCTTTCTCATTTTCTTCAATCGTTATAGAGTTCCCTTCTAAGTTCATCTTTTATTTGCTGTCCTGATTTAGTTAGCTTTCCCTTGCCCATACCAAAAGTTTCATGAAGAACTTTTGCACTATTTTTCCTTCTCATAAGAAGATGCACAACTTCATTTTCCTTTATTTTATCTCTTTGTATAATCTCTGCAGGTATAACTATTGCAAATGAATTTCCCCATTTTTTAACTCTTCCTTGTATAGCTGTCATAATTAGACATTGTCTCACTTGTATTTAAAGCTTTCTATCACATAATCATCTTCGCAATACTCAACATCTTGCTTTCCTGATTCTTGGCGCACATCACCTGCAGCCCGACAGGAATTTCCTCCTGCCCTTCTTTTATCTCGCCTGCAGGAACGCTGACAGCACATATTTCAGCAAGATTAGCTGGAATTGTAAGAGCATCATATGCATATACTTCTTCCAGATTCATCTTTGCTCCCTGGCCGAGCTTCCAAGGCAGCCCCGGCACTGTCGGCAGCATTATACAATCAACTTTCTTGAAAGCAGCTGCAAATTCCTCTTTAATAAGTTCCTTTACAGCCAGTGCTTTCTGGTAATACTCTCCGAGAAACTCAGCTCTCGTAATCTCGCTTCCTCCGAGAATTCTCCTCAAGACTTCCTCTCCACACTTCTCTTCAATCTTATATCCATATCTTCTCCCATCAAATCTTCTTGTTCCTGAGAAGAATTCTGCAAAGACTAAAAGATAATAAGTCTGGACAGCAAGTTCGATATGTTCAATCTTTATCTCCCTTACATTAAAGCCATTCTTCTTTATCTCTTCAGTCTTCTCATCAATCAATTTCTGCACTCTTTTATCAACTCCTTTAATCTTCAATACTCCTATCTTAATATCTTTCAAATTTCTCAATTTTATCTCATTAGACTCAAGAGTTGTTGCATCTTTCTCATCTTTTCCTTTTATGACATCAAGCACCAGAGCTGCATCTTCCATGTTCTTAGCAAAAACGCCAATCTGGTCAAGCGACATGGATAAATCAATTAATCCGTACCTGCTTACTAAGCCATAGCTAGGTTTGACTCCAATCACGCCGCAATGACTTGCAGGATTTCGTATTGAACCTCCAGTATCAGAGCCAAGTGCAACATCGCACATCCCTGCTGCAACTGCAGCAGCACTTCCTGAACTGCTACCTCCGGCAACTCGATCAAGCACTCGAGGATTCTTCGTAGCACCAAAAGAGCTGTTCTCTCCAGAGCCTCCTGCAGCAAATTCATCCATATTAGTCATGCCGATAATCACTCCGTCTTCTCTTTTAATCTTCTCAATCACAGTAGCATTATACGACCCATAATAGTTCTCAAGCACTTTACTTGCGCATGAAACAGGCATTCCCTGTACATTGATATTACTCTTAACTGCGAGCACATATCCATATAATCTACCTCTCGCCTTTTTCTTCTCGATTTCTTCAGCCTCTTTGAGTGCATGCTTATTAATGCAAAGAAAAGCATTGATTTTGTCTCCCTGCTGGTCATTCTTCTGTATCTCATCTAGATACTCTCTAACTTTCTCAATAAGCTTCATCTTTCATACCCTATATCTATAAAATAAGGATAATTGGTTTCAATAATCTTCTTGCATTTGGGGCATTTTCCAACAGCGTTCATACTCTTAATTCTAACATCTTATTATTAAACTTTGCCTTTCTCAAATGAAAAGCTATACAATGTTGCGGCTATAATTGCCATAGCTAGGTAAGGCAGACCGATTGATGCTCTCTGAATAATCCCTGGAAATTGCTGTGTCAATGAGAAGGGAATTAGATAATGCATAAGAAATCCTCCTGCACCAAATAAAATAATCGGAAGCACCAGCCAAGAGAGCCTTCTAATTTCTAGAAAAGCTAGAGCAAGCAGGACATATGCCAACCCCAGCACAGGAAACTGGTAATCACTTGCCCTTGTATGAATATCTCCGCGAATAGAATAATTAACACACTCTGCATCGCATGGAAAGATACCAACAAGATACATTAAAACTCCTGTAATAAAGATAAAGAAGGCTCCAAGTTTTGCAAGGGTCCCTAATCCTTTTATTCTAAGAACTCCGTACGAAAAGAGAATAATAAAAACCCCAAACAAGCTAAACCCTAAAACATTTGCAGCCAGTCTAATGGGGCTGTCAACTGCTCCCAGCTCGCTTATGTAGTCTCTATGTATGTTGTATCCTGGATAGAGGAAAGCAAATAAGAAGTAGATGGTAAAGAAAAAGACAGCTGGTCCGATAAAGCCAGATGCTATCAGAATTTTATTAAGATTATATCTCATCCCACTCCTCTGAATAATCTTGAACAAAGCTCATTTGCTGGATTAGCTTTGCAATAACTATCACATTGTCCTCTATTTGTAAAGCAGAATTCCCTGCAGTTTTCTTCATCTGAGCAAAGTGTCCCAAACCCTTCTCCTGAAAGTGGATCAGCCAGTGAGCTAAAAGAATCCTGCGCATTCACATAAAAGCTAATGCCCAGCAATACAATTAACAACAAAAGTAAAAAGATACCAATTTTATAATCTCGTTCCATTCGTAGCCTGCCTTACTTTCTTCCTAATGCCATGAAACCCCAGATTAACACCAGCAAAGCCCACAGATAATTAAGCATTGCAGGCCAGCTCAATAGTTCTGTCAGTGCAATTAAAACACCGACAATGATTGCAGACCCTCCAAAAACTCCTTTTGATACCATTATTCACCTCCTCATAATTCTAAGAAAAGATTGTTATTAAAGATTTCTACTGCTAATTATCAACCATTTATATCTCATTAATTCTTGCACTCTCCAAGAGATTAAACAGTTCAGAGCCGATATTCCGTATCTCAATTCGTCTATATTGAAGATCGACCAGTCCAATCTGCACTGCTGAAGCTCCATTTCCTCTCCAAATCTCATGATGTGCAGGAGTAGGAACATTTTCATTCAAGAAATAACGCACTCCTACTCTATTCATCTCAGTAAGTGTTCTTCGTAAACTCCCGACAACTTCTTCTTCGTGTCCTGCAGGAAACTCGTAAAAACGTCCTCCATCCATAGTCTCTTCTTAGAAAAAAGGTATTTAAGCTTTTGTGTGGAACCTTTCTAAGGAGAATCGAACCGGAGATGCTCTCTCAGTAAAATATTTCTATATGCTGCATTCGCATCTCTGGTTTTCAACAGCCCAACTTTCATCTCATCAAGATAACTCGCGTTCCAGAACAGTTCCTGTGTAAATGCTCCTTCAGGAACCTGTTTGCAAGAAGCATCATGAGCTCGATGCACTGACTCATGGAAATGCCCTGAAACTGCTTTTCTGATACCTAGTTCATCATAAAGTCTTCTCAAATCAACATTGCCCCGATTCTCAATCTTCAGAGTAATAGGTGCTCCATATGCAATCCACGATTCTGCTTCCCTTTGAGGGAAGATAGAGCCATCATAAACAACTTGCCTATTGATAATCTCTTGAATGCCGAGTTTCTGGCATTTTGCTCTGAATGCTTCAATGGGTCCCTTATGAATAACATACCGTTTCTTCCCATCCAAATCAACACCAACACAAATGTCAAAGGTTTCGTTAGTAACTCCGAAATGGGCCATGTCAATTCCAACAGATGTATTGCCAAACTTCGGAGGAACGTGGCACACTACCAGTGTCTGTTCAGGCCTCTTTACTAATCTCTCTAAATCGCTCATGTTTATTACATACACGACACCAGCAATCTTGTCTAGATTCGCAAGCAATTCAATCTGCTTTCTCTCTTTGAGGGGGATAAATTCATTATGAATAGTTATTGCATATTTACCGCTCGGAAGTTCGTTCTTATCACTTGATGCACATAAAAGATATTGTCCACCACAAGTAAAATCAGAGCCAGGCAGGAAAATTAAATCATGGCCGTTTTGCTCGCTGAAGGGATGCTCTAAAGCAGAATGTAGTTGTGGGTGCCGTTCAGTGAAGTAGTTAACAACAGGTTCAAAGACATCAAGAGTTTCGTGACTTCCTGGTTGAACAAAAGTTTCAAGACCGCTCTCCACTAAAGGAGCAAGAATCTGCGCTGTAAAATCTTGGCTGTCTCGGAGCGAGCCATATCGTCCGCCAATATCTCCATTAACAATCAGCTTCTGTGCGCCCAACTGCTTCAATACGTGCACTGCAAACGGCACAAATTCGGGATGCTCATGTACATCTGAGATGATGCCATACACTGTTTCGTTCATGAAAATCCGAGAGACGAACCGTATTTAAAACCTTGTTTTTTCAATCCACTATATGTCTTTTTAGTAGTGACAAAGGGAAAGATATCAAAAGCACGATACACCTATCACACACATATCTTAAACATTCACTATTAAAAGGCTACCAGCTGATGCTTCGCATAGGTCTCTTTAGATACATAATTTCCTGCAATTCGTAAAATTCCAGTGTTGCATCCGTCTGATCATCAAAGTACCTTAGTTGATAATCCCTATCAGTCTTAGGATTGAAGACTTCAATGGCCATCTCTTTCGTCGAGCCGTGGTCAATCAATACATAATGGGAATCAACTTCCACTTGCATCCCATCAATAACCATGATATCTCCTTTCTTAAGCTCTGTAATCGGCTTTGACGCCTTTACCTCGACGCTTTCTACTCCTCCAGAAAGCTCCCCAACACCCCGTTCAATGACATCTAACTGTTCATCAAGTTCGTCCTCGCTCATTCCAACCTGCTTTTTCGCCCTGTCTTTCTCTGAAGCTGACTTTCGAGTAAGCGCGTTCTTTTTAGCTACCATAATTTTTTCTCCGCAAGGATATTGTCTTTGTTCTTCTTTGGTGCATTGGCGAACATGCGCTCCCGGAAGCCTGTTTGCGCATGTACATCTCTCTCCTGTTCATTCCTAAATCCGGAAAGCTCATCAGTAAGAGTTTTCTTTCTCGGCAAGGTTACTTTCTTCAGAGATTCCGCAAACATATGCAGAAGCTTCTGTGCTTTCTTCTGTATACTCATTCTCTCAGCATCACTATGCATAGCCAGAACACAAGCAGGATATTTATAAAGTTATTCACAAGTAATGAGAGGTCTTTGTCGATAAGTGAATGTGCGCCGATAAAATGCCAGGCAAATGCAGTAAACGATAAGAAAGCCTGTATAAAGTGCTAATGCTGTGCCTGTGGAATATACCTTAATAGCATATCCTAATAAGGGAAAGAGTACTGCAATACCTATATTATCAAACATATTATTAATAGAAATCATGGTTGCTCTATGTGAGGTAGTGATATGTCTATTCACATAATCTCCTGTAACAATACCGAAGAATCCTTGGACAAGCGAGACTCCGAGGAAGAAAAGAGCACCCCAATAAGGAAGCATCAGAGCAAGTAATGCTACTGAGATGATAAGCAGTATCTGTGTAAATACAAGTGAGCGCATTTCGCCGAATCGCTCTTCAAACACGTGCGCCCACTTTGCTGAATAAGCAGATGCCATTGTGAAGATGAACGAAACAATGCCCAGTGCTCCAAAAGGTATTGCAACAGCAGTAAAATAAGCTGAAGAAAGGGACAACAGCATAGAGGTTGTAGCACCCACTGCTAAAGTAAAGAATGCTAAGTACCTTAGATATGGTTTCTGCATGAAGTATTGAATGCTTTTTTTAAGATGATGCAAAGAGCTGCGCATACTCAATGAAACATGCGGTTCATATGGCTCTTTCAGAAAGAAGGTCAGGAGAAAACCTATAATAATTAGAGGAAGCGACGCATAAGCTGGTAACTTTGGATTAAGCGAGAACAAATATGCTCCCACAATGAACACAAATGCCATAGATATGCTCGAGATAAAGAGAGCTGTGCCTGCAATTTTCTTATGTTCATCAGTTCGCCTCAAACGCTTCAATGTGTCATATAAGAGTGCGCTACCGGTCCCAGAACTCATGCTTACTCCTATTCCGCTAATGATTTTTGCAATCAAGAATGGCCAGAAGCCATTGAAGAACGCAAGAATCACTATCTCAATTATATACATAAACCGAGAGATGAGTAGAGTCTTCTTTCTGCCAAGTAAATCTGCAAGCACGCCAGTCGGGATTTCCAGCACGAGCGTAGAAAGTGCAAACACAGCCATGATAATTGCAAACTGTTCAAGAGAAACCTGTGAAGCAATATAAAACAAAGCCAATACTGGAATGAAGAATCGACCCCACATCAAGCTTCCAATCACATACTGAAGGGTTATGTTGCGCTCAAACAATCGTCGCCTCTTATCAGACAGAGCCATAGGTATACCAACAAAATACTCTATTTAAATATAGATAATTCCGTTAAGTAAAATTCACAAAACTCTTCAGGTTTAATCCTGCACCAAAGTGCAGGGCTTGAACAAAACTTATATAAGGTTCTCGTTTTACATTATTCTATGAGTTTTTTCATTATCATTCGCGGACCATTGGGATGCGGAAAATCTATAATAGCTGAAAAGCTATCCAAAATCCTAAACGCAGAATACTTCTCTGTTGATAGAGTCCTTGATGAGCATGATTTAACAAAAGATAAAGAAGTAGGGTATATCTCACAAAGAAGTTTCATCAAGACAAATAAAATTATCTCTCCAGACGCAAAACAGATTTTGGATAGCGGTAAACCTGTTGTGTTTGATGGCAACTTTTACTGGGAATCACAAATTGATGATTTAATAAAGAGATTAGATTTTCCGCATTATGTCTTCACTCTAAAAGCCCCCTTGGAAGTCTGCATTGCCAGAGATATAGAACGAGGAGAAACGCATGGTGCAGACGCCACACGAGCCGTATATAAGAAGTCAACAGAATTTGACTATGGAGCCGTCATAGACGTCAACAGACCAATAGACGAATGTGTTAAAGATATTCTCTCTTACTTGCCAAAACCCTGAATTTATAAGCTCATAATATTCTGAGTTATCTAATGTTAAGTAGTATACCTGATTATACCTTAGTATAAAATGGTAAACAAAGAAAAAATACACCCCTTCTTCCCAAGAGAGAACTAATGAATGTAATAACCTCTTAGTATACTTAGGTATAACGTATATATAAATGTTTCGCTGACAGTAAAGGATATATAGCTACAGCATCTCAAGAGCATATGAGTGAAAATACTACTATAAAGCTCTCAAAAAAGACAAAAGCGCGATTAGATAATCTGAAAGAGTACCGGCTTGAGACATACGAAGAGGTTCTGGAGAAGATGCTCAGCCTCTTGAATCTCTGTAGGAATCAGCCAGATGAGGCGCGCAAGCGGCTCATCGACTTAGAGCAGAAGAAACGATTTACGGAGTAAGACGGTCTCGGTCTCTTGGGAACATTGTCGCTTCCTTAATTGTGTCCAATCCACAGATAATCTGCGTCAACCTCTCAAGACCGATGCTCCATCCGCTATGAAACGGAGCTCCGTACCTAAAAGAGTCTATATATGCTTTGAAGTTCTTAGGATTAAGTCCTTTTACCTTCAACCTCTCAATAAGGAGCTCAGGAATATGAATCCTCTGCCCGCCAGAGCATATCTCAACACCCCCATATAATGCATCGAAACCCTCGCTGAGTTCTGCATCTTTATCTCCTCCTTGAGGCATGATATAGAAAGGTTTTATAGAGCTTGGCCAAGAATGCGTAAATACTAAGTCTCCTTTGTATATCTCGCATAAGTTTCTCTCCTGTTCTGGTGTAAAATCCTCTCCGAACGTCCCGCCAACCTTCTTTAGTGCCTCTATATAGCTCAAATAAATTGCCTTGGGAATCTTTAGTTTAACTCCAAGCAAGTCAAGTTCATCTCTGCATTCTTCGGTGACCCTCTTAACAATGGCAATAATAACCTCTTCCAGATGCTTCATGATATGCATCTGGTCAGCGAATGCCATCTCGATATCCATCTGCCGTATCTCGTTAATATGCCTGGTCGTATTATGCTTCTCAGCTCTCCAGACAGGGGTTATCATGAAAGTTTTCTCCATAGAACAGGCTAGCATCTGCTTATACAACTGCGGACTTTGAGCAAGATATGCTTTCTTCTCAAAATACTGCACAGGAAAGAGCTCTGTTCCTCCTTCGCTCGCAGCACCGATAATGCATGGAGGCTGCATCTCAATAAAACCTCTCTGATAAAAATGTTCTCTGAATGAGTGAGAGATTACATGTTGTATAGTAAATATGGCTCTTGTCCTCTTTCTATGAAAATCCAAGAATCTGTAATCGAGTCTTTTAGGTAATTCTGTCTTTGAAAAATCGCTCGTATCAATTGGTAAATTTTCATCAGCTTTAGCAATCACTTCAATGAAATCGGGATTAATCTCCCTCCCTCCTGGAGCTTTCTCGCTCTTCTTTACTCTCCCATGAATCACCAAAACACTCTCTCTGTTAATTCCTTTCATTCCCTCAAAGATAGAGTCCTGAGTCTCGCCTTTAAATCCAGTAATTTGTATCTCTCCGCTTATATCTCGTAAAACCAAGAATATCAGCTTTCCAAGCTCTCGCTTGTCATACAGCCATCCAGCAATGCTCACTTTCTTCCCATCCTCTTTGGCAGTTATCTCGCCGATTTCTCTTCGTTCCCCTAATGCCTTAATAACATCCATACCTTTCATAGAAAAATCTTCCTTTTAACCTTTGTTATGCACAATACCTGTGTGCAATCCACAGACATATGTCACCCCTAAATTATTTTAGTAAAATCAAAGTAAACTTGAGCAGGAGTTTTCTTTTCTAAACTTGTATGCGGTCTAATATGATTATATCTCATTCTA
>JACPXY010000035.1 GCA_016196285.1 Candidatus Pacearchaeota archaeon
ACTTGTCTCAGCTCTGAAAATTCCATCAATGCACCTTTTCTGCTTTTTGCAGAAGTTTATTTTCTGTAACGACAACTCCAGTACCATAAGATAACGCGTCACTAACATCAGTTTCATTACCGAACAGTTCCTGTTCGACTTTCTTAAGTTCAGCTCGTCGTTCCTCAACAGATATATTCTTATCTTTATATTTTGTGTGAGTATTTGCTTTATCTATAGCACTAAATATAGATTCAATTACAAACTTACAGCCATCAAAAAATGGAGGTAAATAATTTCCATTTTTATCTTGAAATACCCAAGCCGGCTCGTACGAAACTTTTGTTACTAAATCAGTTTCTCCAACTACAGGAACTAATCTTTCCAATATGTATTTCTCATGAATCCATTGCTTATATTTCGGAAGAAGACGCACTTCCGGCTGAATGAGCTCAAATCCTTCATCAGTACGATCCGTAAGACGTTTCTCATAACAATCATTACTAAAAACTACTCGAAATTTCGGTAAATTACCAGCACTAATTTCTACTCCATATTCATATAAAAGCTTAGCATTTATACTTTCTATCGATTCTCTAAGTTCCATGTTTTAAGGTCGCAGTTTCCAATATGGATGATAGACTGGAATGTTAGATTCTAATCCTCCATATTCTTTGAGAGTTCTAGCGGCAAACTCAAATCTCTCTTTAGTATCTTCTAATTCAAATGTTTTCTCTAGTTCAGCTATTTCTTTCTTTTTAATCTCTTCATCTTTCTTAGACAATATTTTATTTCTCTGCTCCTGTCTTTGCTTGAAAGGATTATCCATGAAAACTTCCCTTTGAAAAGGAGAAATAGAATTATGTATTCTATCTCTCCTTCTCAGTTTGCAATCTAAGAGTTACTTCTCAGCAAATCCCAACTGAACTTCGGCAGTAATACCAGCAGTAAATGTAGCTGACCAAATATTTAGTACATATGAACTCTGAGGTGGCAATACAACAGCAGGTGCTGAGCGGGTAAAGCTAGCAACTGTAGCTACAGATGAACCCTGAGCAGTACCTACTGGTGATCCATATTGGAATTCATAAACATCTCCAACTACGTCAGCAAGAGCTACTCTAAACCAATCATTACCCAATAGACGCACATTAGCGGTAGCAATACCAGCACCAGTAATAGCTCCCCATGTAGCCTGAACAGATGACTTAACGTTAGAAAGAATATTTGTGTTATTGATGGTAAGCTGTGTTCCAGTTGTAGCAGTTCCATATCTATTACCTTGATCAATTTGATGTGTAAAGTTCTTAGTAGCAGCACCACCACCAACTACTGTGCTAGCAATTCTCAAATACATCAAATAAACAGTTAGCAATCCACCATTAAATACCACTAGTGCAGGAGTTGTATTAACTAGAGCAGTTGGATTACCAGTAACAATACCGGTTCCAGCAGTAGGTGTAACAGCTACGTAGTAGTTTGCAGAGTCACCAAGTGCTAAATCTCGACTTGTGACTGGAAGTGTTGACAAAGCGCCTGTTCCTAGTGACATTTTCTCAAGTTGTTTTGTTAAATTCCCATATGTCCTCCTTACTGGAATGAAACTCCGTTCTGATTCTTCACAATCCACTTACCTTGGAATGCTATTAATTCTAAACTACTTCCTAAAGTATTAAGTGTAATATAATTAATAGCAGAAGAACCAGTTTGTAGAAGACCTATAGCAGAAATAACATGAACAAATGCAGTATTTGAAACAAATGCAACTTTTATTCCATCATCAACTGTAGTAGTTGGAGCCGCAAGCGTGGCATAAAGAGGACTAGGTTTAGTGATAACATAAGTTATTGGAACATGAGGAGGGATAGCTCCATCTACTGATAATTGAAAAATTGAATCTGCTAATGGTACATTGGATACTTCCCAATTTCCTTGGACAAAGCAGATATAACTTGTAACAGTATTTACTCCCTGAGCAATACCAACTGAGGATGTATTACCATTAATTGTATCTTGAGCAGCGAAGTTACCATATACTTGAATAGCATTTGCACCACGATTCTCAACGAGTACAACCTCACCTGGAAAAGCAGCTGGTAATGCGACACCATCACCTTGGTGAGCACACACCGATATTCTATTGAGCATAGATGTTAATTGAGTAGCACGTGCTTGTGTTTGTATGAAATTAGCTTCAATAGATGAACTAGATGATAAAGTCTGTAAACCAGTACTTGGACTAAAACCACTAGCTAACCCTTCAGAATAGTAAGTTCCAGCTTTAGTAGTAACATAAAACACAGTTGAGTTATTCATCTGAGCAACACCAGTAGTCGTAGCTACGTCATCAATAGTATCAACGCCGCTACCATATACTTGAATGGAAGCACCGGAGTGATTAATAACTACAATACTTGTTCCTGGGACAGCTAAAGGAAGCCGAATACCACCAGTGCCACCAGTAACTCTGATAAAAAAACCAGTAGTTACAGTAGCATTACTTTGAGTAGTACCAGCAGCCTGAACACCCTCATTAAAGAGTACACCAGAAGGTGAAGATATTAATTTATCCCAGATGGGAGACACTAAAGTACCTTGATTAATGTAAAGATTAGCATTAAGAAAATCAATTAATAGAGCACCTGGACCAGCTTGTCCAGAAAATGTTCCACCAATACCATTAATAGGTGCTCCATTATTAGTTAAAATAGGTGTATTGTTATTTATTAAAGCACGTAGCATTGCCCACATATTTATGGGCGTCCAACTTGCTACTGTTGGATCTTGAGTTAAGGGCATCTTTTCAATTCTCCAGTCTTATTCAGACCATCGGCTACGCCGACAGAGAATGAGATGTTGCACTCCAGAATTAGAATGCAACATCTCCACCTACTAACTAGCTTTTAGAACTCCCGCCCAATACAACTGAGTAATAGGATCAAAAATACACACCACTGGAATGTTCTGAGTAGGAGTTACAGAAGCTTTAAATTGTCCAACACCAGTCCCAACAGGTATCACACCTGGAGCAGTATTAGTGAAAATCAGTATTAGAATATGAGCCCCAGTAACAGGAGGATTAAGAGTATTAACTGCTATAGTTCCAGTAATAAATGTCACTAATGTTGTAGGAGAAATAGTAGCCGCTGCTGCGATAGTAGGAGGATTAGGCTGTAAGTTGCTTTGTACTGTAGAGAGCTGTTGATGAAGAAGATCAGACATTTATTTTCATCATCCTTTCTTAATATCCCGAAGGAATTGCAAGGTTATCAATATAAGCAGTAGCGGCAGGATTTAGAACAAATGTCTGGAATCCACATACCATGTAGAAAATATCTGCCGCAGCAACTCCTCCGCTTGCGCCTCGGAGTTCAAAGATACGGCGTCCATCAGATGTGTAGAATCCTATTGGCAATATTTCCGCTCTACCCCAAACTGAAGAAACCACGAAATCAATACGAGTCTTATTCCAATTAAAATGTTGCTTAATGGGAGCACCGGCTAGCTGCATATTATCACCAAAATATAGATTCAAAGATTCATCTTTAGGAGCCTTGTGGATAATAGAAATTAACTGACCAATTTCCTCATAGGCTTGAGCCTGAGCAGGATGAGTCCAAGCATGAGGATCAAAGTTATTATCAATACCAACTCTATTTCCAATCTTATTAATGGCTAATCTAGGCAACGGTAATGTTAGAGCAGAGTTTCCACCATTAACTCTGTTACTTCTTATCTCAGGTGTTGATGCTCTATCATAACCTAGCCATGTACCAGTAGAAGAATTACTGTGATGATAGGCAACACCAAACAGACCTGGAAGAGCTGTAGGATTAGATAATCCATCAACAACTAACACGTCAGTAGCGATAACACCAGAAATAGCTGGAGTTACATTAATTTGTTTATTCTCAACATCCCATAATGTGACTACTCCTTTTCCTCTAAATGTTGAAAGAGTAGTATCATAAACCTGAACTACTTGGTCAAATCGAACTAATCTAGCTCCAAATGCAGCGTCTAATGTATATGTATCTACTCCGCTACTTGTAGTTACAGCATTAATAGTTCCTACTTGACCAGTTCCAGAACCCTGCAACTGGGCGTCCAGTTGTCTTTTTATTTCAACTGTTGCCCCCGCAGTGAGTCTACGAACTGCGTTGATTACAGACTTCCGGCGGTCATCAGTAGACCATTGTGTTAATTTCGTATACTCAATATTCTCTGATATGAAAACTGGTCTGAGAACGGCTTTATCCCAAGTAGGACCGCCGCCTCGTCCCATATCTCCACCATCAGGATTAAAATACTGGAATCTACCACCAGGACGTAATTCCATAGGTGCTCTCATTTCTCTGTAACTAACTATCTCAACATCACGCTTCTTAATATTACCAAAGAATGTATCGTCAGACTCGAAGACTACAGTTACCTTCGGAAGAACTCTTTCAAGTTCAGTTCCGGCGACAACTGACTCTACAACAGCACCTGCCATATTATATCCTCTCAATCACGCATGAAGAAATCTGTTACTGATTCACCTTTTTTCATCTCATTTTTGCCTGTTCTATTGGAAGGCTTGCCAGGAGTAATTGGTCCTCTTCTACGAGGAGTTGTTTCTTCCTCTTCTTCGTCTGTTTCTTTTGTCCTTCCTTCAGGACGTGAATCTTTTAGTGCTTCTGCTCTAGCCTTTAGAATTGCACTCTTGAGATTTCCTTTAGCTTTAGAAAGATAAAAAGACTGAATCCGTCCTAGGGAATCTCTAGAGAACTTGCTATCAAAAGCAGAACGCCACAGCTTGTCGAGATTACTAGTAACAGAAGAGTCTGAACTTATTAATTCACCAAGGATTTTCATAGCATCTGCAACTGCATTTCTTTTTACATAAGGACTCATCGCCCCTCGGGGGTCTATATAATCGCTTATTGTAGCTCTTAAAGTGTTATCAACTCTTGACTGCAAATCATCTCTTGCGCTCTCGAATCGTTCACGTACAAAAGAAATTCTTTCTTGCTCTACTTCGTCTGTCTTCTCTTCTTTAGACCTATCCACTCGAAGAGTAGGAGCCGTAAACTTACTAGTACCAAAAATAAATTGATTAACAAGTAGAGCAGCCTGCTTTAGGTCATCATTATCTGTGTCATTAGCTTCTTTTACCATCTCCATAATCAGCCGCCTATTCAAGTTTCCTACGACATGAAAATAAGCTTCTCTGTCTACTTCAGCTAAAGCTGGTAGATATTCGTCTACAATGATATTAAAAGCTCTCTCATCACTTGACTTTACTTCTTTGAGAATTTCCCTTGTATTACCATCAAGAAGTTGAGATTCAAAATTATTGAAGATTTCAGATTTCTCAGCTATTTCCTTAGCATCATCGAATGAACCGAATAGTTCACTGTATTGACGGTCTCGATAGAGAATCTTCTCTAAGAAGGGAAATGTTTTAAATAAATCTGGAAACTTGGCTAGAATTTCTTTCTTTCTAGGAGGAGCATCAATGTCTAAATCTTCATCAGGCTTAGTTAAATCTAATTTCTCAGTATCCTCATCTGGTTCAACTAATTCTAGTTCATCAGCTTCTGCAGGTTCTTCCTTTTCAGGCTTAGTTTTTACGGTCTCTTTTTTCTCTAGTGGAGTTTCTTCATCAATAGTATTGAATAAATCATTAATATCATCAGCCGTTTTTGGGCTGATAGGTTTGTCACTAGGAGATAGGACTTCTGGCATTTCCTTGTGCTCCAGTTGCTATTTTTTCAGGTTGTTTTGGCTTCGCTGGTGGAGGCTCACCTGAAGGTTGTTTGACTTTACTAGTTTCAGCTCCAATAGCTAATCTTATTTGGTCTTCTTGTAGTTGTTGTGCTTGCATTT
>JACPXY010000032.1 GCA_016196285.1 Candidatus Pacearchaeota archaeon
TTAATTTCTTATACTATAAATAGGTTTATATATTGATATAATTGGATATTTTTATGAACAAGACAGGAAGAAATTATGATGCAACTGGAGGGAAAGCTGGAGCAGGGGGAAGTGGAGTAGCTTTACCCAGCCAGATTACTGCACGCATTTTTAGACGTGGAGGAGGATCCCACTATACTTGTACTGAAAGGGCTAAGTCTAAAACTACGCAAGCCCAGCCAGAAAGAGATGTTCTTTATGATGTTAATAATTTATCAGCAAATCTCCAGCCTGTTGATATAACTGCATGCTTTCAAGGAAAAGGAATAAGAATCTAGATTCTTGTCTGGTAAGAAATATGAATATACTTATGTTATTATTCTTACTCGGTATGAAAAGGTTTATAAATTCCTTTCTTTATTCTTACTCGGTATGAAAGAAAATATATTGGAAAAAACTGCCAGAGAGTATTATTTGTCGGGCATAGATGAGTTGAGCAAGGAAAGATACAATTCAAGTGTTGTTCTTTTCTTCAAAGCGCTTGTTTCTTTAATTGATTTATACATATTCAACAAAAAAGGGAAGACGCCTTCTTCACATGGAGAGAGATTCAGAATAACTGAAAGTTTATTTCCAGAAGTCTATGATATATTGGATAAAGATTTTCCATTTTATCAAGAAAGTTACGTGCATATGTTGAGCAGAGAATTGGCGGAGGTAATAAAAGAAGATGCAGAAAAGATTGCTGAAAAATGCGGAATTAAACTACTCTAAAAGAGTTTTAGATATTGTCCAGTTCGGCTCCTCAGTTATAGAAGGCAAAGAGCCAAGAGATATAGATATTGCAGTTATCTTTGATAAGCTGCCTGTTAAAGAGCAATTAGAGGAGGCACAGATAATAAAGAAACAACTTAAAAGTTATTTTGATAAGGAAGTCCATATAAACGCATTTGATCTGTGCTCTTTTTTCGATGAGGGAAACTTCTCCAGGGAAAGCATCTTATTCTATGGGATAAGCTTGATAGACGGAAGTAAATTCTCTGAAAAATTCGGCTTAGACTCCAAGATTCAGATTATCTATTCTCTGGAAGATCTTCATAAAAGAGATAAGATAAGATTCAATTATCTATTGAGCGGGAAAAGCGGAAAGTATGGGCTTTTAAGAAAATATAACGGCTATTTATTGGCTCCCGGAGTTATTGAGATCCCGCCAGGTATGGAAGAGATATTCATTAATGAGATAAGAAAAATAACTTCCAAGTTTAAAGTAAAGAAAGTTTTTTACACCAAGTAGTTTATATAGGTAATTTGTTTATTCTGATAGTGAGATACGAGGAATTTGCTCAAGTGTATGAAAAACTTTCTAATGTATCTGGAAAGATAGAAAAGGCAGAGATACTCGCCTCCTTTTTGAAGGAGCTCAAGGCAAGAGGGAAGCCAGAGTGGATTTATCTGTTGCGCGGAGGCGTTGTTCCTGAGTATGACTCTCGGGAGTTTGGCGTCTCACGACAGCTTGCCCTTAAGGCACTGGCAAAAGCATATGGAATCAAGCAAGAGAAGGTTATTGAGAGCTTCACCAAGATCGGTGATATCGGACTGATTGCTGAAGAACTGGCTGGCAAACGAAAACAGACTGGATTGACCAGCACAAGGCTTGAAGCTGGAAAAGTCTTTGAGACTCTGCGCAAGATATTTATCATTACTGGCAAAGGCAGTGTTGATCGCAAATTAGCATTAATTGCTGAATTGCTCTCGCATGCTACAGAAAAAGAAGCTAAGTATCTGATGAGAACCCTTCTTGCCGACTTGAGAATAGGGGTTGCTGGAGGGATACTTGTAGATGCACTGACGAAGGCTTTTCAGGATGACGAAGAAGGAAAGAGGAAGATTCAAGAAGCCTATGATTTAGCAAATGATTTTGCTTTGGTATTTTCTGCGTTAACCAGAGGCAATGGCTCCTTGGAAGGCATTAGAATGAAGCCTGGAGTACCTGTTAATCCTTTATTGGCTGTGAAAGCTGATAACATAGAAGATGCATTCAGCATCTGCGGAAAGCCAGCGGCCTTCGAGTATAAATATGATGGATTTAGATTGATGGCACACAAGTTTGAAGGAAAGATAGTCTTATTTACCAGACGGCTTGAAGAAGTAAGCAAGCAATTTCCTGATGTAGTTGCCGCTGTCAAGAATTATGTTGCTGGAGAGAGCTTTATCCTTGACTGCGAGGCGGTGGGTTATGATGTGAAAACCGGGAAACCAAGGCCGTTTGAGGCTGTTTCGCAGAGGATACATCGGAAGCATAATATTGAGAAGCTGGTGAAAGACTTGCCTGTTGTACTTCATGTGTTTGATATCATTTATTACAACGGGAAGAGCTTGATTGATGAACCATTTAAGGAGAGAAGGAAGCTTATTGAGAAAATTATAAGAGAGAAAGAAAAAGTGATTAATGTTTCTGTTCTGAAGATTATTGATAATGAGAAAGAGGCAGAGAAGTTCTATCAGAGAGCACTGGACGCAGGAGAGGAAGGAGTTATGATAAAATCACTTGAGGGACGGTACCAGCAAGGGAGAAAGGTGGGATACATGGCTAAGCTAAAACCTGAAGTAAAGGACCTCGATTTAGTCATTGTAGGAGCAGAGTATGGGACTGGAAAGCGAGCTGGCTGGCTAACAAGCTATTATGTCGCCTGCAGATCCGGAGATAAATTCTTGGAGGTGGGAAAAGTCAGCTCAGGGCTCAAAGAAAAGAAAGAGGAAGGCACGAGTTATGAAGAGATAACTCACTTACTTAAGAAAATTGTTACAAGTGAGGAGAAGCATGTGGTGCGGGTGCAGCCCAAAATCGTTGTTTCAGTAACTTATCAGAACATCCAGAAATCTCCCGAATATAGCTCAAAGTATGCCTTGCGATTTCCTCGAATAACACATTACAGACCTGATAGGAACGCAAGGGACATTACATCATTGCATGATATTGAACAGGCGGCAAAGCGATAAGCACATTACTGATTTATAAAGCAAAGCTTTATAAATAAAAATGCTTTATAAATCATATCTTATTATCATGGCTGAGAAATCAAACCTGAAAGTCCAGAATATCGTAGCTACTACCTCTCTCGGCAAGGAAGTTTCACTTACCAAGCTTGCTCGCACACAAAGCAATACCGAATATAATCCAGAGCAGTTCCCAGGCCTGGTGCTTCGCATTGAAAAGCCCAAGTCAGCGGTACTGGTCTTTTCTTCTGGGAACCTTGTATGTACTGGCACCAAGTCAGTGGCGCAAGTGAAAGAGGTGATTAAAGCAGTAATTAAACAAATAGCAAAGATTGGGGTTAAGATTACTCAAACTCCTAAGATTACGGTGCAGAACATCGTAGCTTCAGGAAGCATTGACTTGAATCTTAACCTTAATCTTCTTGCTCTTCAACTTGAGAATACAGAATACGAGCCTGAGCAATTTCCAGGATTAGTGTACAAATTAATTGACCCGACTGCTACTTTCCTTCTCTTTTCAAATGGGAAACTTGTATGTACTGGCACAAAAAACAAACAGCAGCTTGAAGAAGCTATGGCGCAATTGAATAAGAACATCAAGGCTGCTGTTAAAGATAACTAATAGCTTATCATGGATTATTCTGACAGTGATGCGATGAGAAAAGCAATAAAAGAGAGAGCAGCATATTCTCTTCGTGTGCGAGGCATCGCAGAAGCGATTGAAAGAATTGATATGGAGATGGATGGGCGCGCATGTGTTGAACAGGGGGAAGTCACCCATGCCGAAGTGCTCCTCGGTCTCCTTTCAAGACCTCCTCAGCATCATTCTCTCAGACGATATCACGAATCCCGACAGAGAAGATTGAATCTGAGTTAGTTACTGCGATATTTTTATGTAGAGGATAACAAGAGAATATATCTTCTAATCAGATAGGAGGTATTAGATTTGGCGATTGTGGGTTTTTCGGACCAAAAAAGCTTATAAAATAGTCAGCATACGACGATAAATATAGCAATTATCCTTGCAAGCAATATCAGACACACATTAATTAACAAATAATATCTTATAATGGGTTTATAGGGCTTATAATGGCAATTTAATTTTTTCAATATAAATATTTAGTCCGTATTTCCACTAATCACCTAGATTTTTTCTGTTTGCTCTTTTAAAGAATCTTCTTCTGTGCTTTAGAAATATTCACTAATCTTCTTCTGTGCGCCATATGTTTCTAAGATAGTCGATTTCTCCAAGTAGTGTGTTAGCGGTAGATTGAGCCGAGATTGTATGAGAGTATAGGCTTCATCTAAACTTGATGGAGTCTCTGGCTGCTTTGAAAATGCTTCTCTGCTGACTTGCCTGAGAATACCTACGCCGAGAGGGGCAGTATAGTCAGGACTAATCTGTCTTAGGACTAGACAGGAAGCTTGACGTTGTATCTTCTGGAGGTATTCTGTTACTGCCAGGCGGTTTGCGTAATAAGCTCCTGTCACGTCATCTGCATAGGCTGTACGAGGAAAGAAGGACTCGTGATCGTGCCATACTCCTCCGTTCTTCAGCGAGATCTCAATGACCTCAAAACTCCATGCGTTCGGGAGCAGCAAGAACTCATAATGATTTCCCAGATAAGAGGCATGAAAGAGCCGGAATTGTGCGAGCTCTTTATAGGACTTAATCTCTTTCAGCTTCTCTTTCGAGAGCATGTCATCTATTGCGGTAATTGACCAGCGTGTAGGTACAAGCTTCCTGTTTGCCTTCAAGCCGAGCAAGCCTGCAGAGAGCAGCTTGATCATATTTGATGTTTCTAAACCTGAGTTTTCAAGCTCCAGCAACGCATCTTTTGACTTTACCTCGGTATCATTCACTAAATATTCAACTTTCGGTTTGACACAAGGATTCTCCTGCAATTCAACTGACTTGACCTCGGCGGCATGGCTGATGAGCGGGACTTTGAAGTCGTGCTCATGGTTTTTCTGTATCGGCTTTTTAAGCTTGTACTCTGCCGCGATTGACTTATGAGTCATGGCAACTTCCTGCATGACTTGTGTAAACTTAGCATCAAGTTTCTTGATATTCATCTGACTCCTTGCGTAGAGAAGCTTATTTCTATTAGCGAGAATGTCTGGAATGGAGAGCTTACGTGCGTGCCATACTTCTGGAGATGATAGTGCTGATGTGTCACCATACTCACTTGGACTGAGAATTCCGGTATAGACATTCGGATAATTCCATCTGCCGACAAAGATTTCTGGAGGGGATGAACCAGAAAATGTTTCTATCTTTCTTGCTTTTCCTATAAAAAATCCGTGTCTATCGCAGGCATCTTCGCCGCATACCTTACACCTCATGCGTTATGTAATGCCTCTCTGTTTATATGGATTGCTGTAGCAATGAGCGCCAGTGCTCCTTGTAGTGCTTGTACCTAGCATCGAACTCTTCGCGAGAAGTGAGGGGAACCTGAAGCTTCTGCATTTTTTCTTTTAACTCGGTTAATGCAGCGTCCTTCTCTGTTTCCGACACGAGCTTCTCAAGCTCGATGATGTATCCATATCCTTTCGTGTAATCAAGCGAGACATCAATATCCTGCCATTTGAAAGAGTGTCGTCTCCGGAACCACTTGATCTCGACTGGGAAGTCCAGTGCAACGAACAGCTTCTGTAAGTCGGGGAACTGCTCATGTTTGCAAAGAATCTCGATCTCTTCACGCTGCTCGTCATGCAACTTTCCTTTCTTCAGCCAGATCTTTGAGAACTGTTTGTTCTGCTGGATGCGGATGTCATGATTGCCTGGTGTCTTGAAGTAATGCGTCTCCTGCTCGTCTTCATTGATGAATATGGCCTCTTTTTGAAAGAATATGAGCAATTTGTGATAGTTCTCTTCAGAAATGAAGCTCCGAATCTCGACCTCAATCATGAGTGATAGCAGATTATCCTTTCAAATCAGAAATGCCGAGCAAGAGAAATAGGGCTCCAATGCCTACCACAAACCAGAAGATTCCTCCAATGAGGAATGAAAGTGCGTGCGGCCACCATGCCGGCCAGGTATATATTGCCAGAACAATAGGTACAATAACCAGAATTAAGCCAAGAAGAACTTCAAGCCACTTGTTCATGATGCTAGTATAGGCAGGTTCTATTTAAATCTTTCTTCCATAGGTTCAATTCCGCTTGCAGTGAACAGGGAATTTATATATTCTGCATGGATAGATAAACTATGAAACATGAACTTGTCATAGACTTGGATGATCCTCGCACTGGAAAGGTTGCTGAAGTTCTTTCTAACAGCTCTTGCAAGAGAATATTGAGTGTACTGGCAGACCGAGAGATGAGTGAGAGTGAACTTGCAGATTTGCTGAAGATGCCTTTGAATACTGTCGGGTACAATAGCAAGAAGCTTATTGAAGCAGGTCTCATTGAACGGTCTCCTGCAGTGTTTTGGATTGTGAAGGGCAAACGTGTTGCGCGATATCGCGTTGCGCAGAAGAAGATTGTCATCTCTGCGAGACCGAGTGTGCGAGGCATTGCACCGGCAGTGCTTATATCTGGATTGCTTGCGTTAGGAGTGCGGACATGGTTCAGTGCCCCTACACGCCTTGAGACACAAGTTATAGGAAAGACTGCAGAAAGCGCATCGCTTGCTGCCAGTACTAGCTCAAGCATGCCTGTGAGTGAGATTTACGGGACTGTATTAACTGCAGGACAGGCAGGACTCTGGTTCTTTCTGGGTTCATTGATTGGATTGCTTATTATTCTTGTCTGGAATTGGAGGAGAGTATGGTGATGAGGAATGAA
>JACPXY010000038.1 GCA_016196285.1 Candidatus Pacearchaeota archaeon
GTGAAGATCCTGTAATGCATGAACTACTGCCAAAGCTTTCCTGGAATAGTGTCTTGAGAACATATCATCAAACTTCCAAGTTCATACCTGCCTTTACCCATGCAGGTGAACCTGAACGAGGACATTTGCTAAAAGAGATTGGCACTGCAGTGCTCTTCACTCATCAAGCAAACAACGATGTAAACCTCTGGCTTTACAAACATCATAAGGATTTCTGCGAATCACAAGGCATCAGCTTCTTGGTGCAATAGATTTCTGATATAGAGGAACTTTACATAACAAAAGATACTGAGAGTATTCAGAATGGTACCTTCTTTTTGTTATAGATTTCTTTATTACATCTTGAGTTGAATACTCTATAGTTTGCTGTAGGAATACGGCAAGGCAGGAGATAGCTTTAAAGTAATGTGTATGCAGAGATAATTAACTGGTGTCTGTAAATATTAAGGTATTATTGATAAGGATACCTAGACTATTACAAGTATAATTATCTTGTGTCTGATAAAGATGAGTAGTTGCAGGAGATAATAATTTGTATAATGCAAACCTTAGTGGGGATCTTGTGCAGGATTGTTTGTTTGAAATCCGAATGGTCCTCTTTCGTAGAGTGTTCTGAACTCTTGTAGTCTCTGTTCTGCATTCTTCCTCCAGGAGTAAAGAACATTTCCTTCCCGTGCTGTATAATTCTGCTGGTCTTCTCCTGAACGAATCAGCTCTCCAGCAGTATAATCAGCGATTACAATGCCTCTATCAAAGAAGAGCTCGGTAACTGGTCTTGCCTTGGCAAGAGTATCAGTTAAATTAGTAGGATTCATTGTCTGATAGAGATGGAATGAGAAGGGATTTGTTCTGCTTCTGTCTGTTCTGACCAGCAAGAGATAAGTATTAGTTGTTGATTCTAGCCGAGCTTGTGCAGTATTATTCATTATAAATGGTACTGCCTGATATGTGCTCTCAGAAGTTGTCTTTGCTGAGAGATGTACCCCTTCAGAGATGGGTAAACTGTAGAACTCAGCGCCTCGCAGATTCTTTTCCCCAATGAGTTTCTTTATCAGAACTTCTTTTTCGAGCGTGCTAACTGTATTTGTCTTTTCTGGAATAAAGGTCAGTGTCGGAAGCGTTCCTAGAAAGCGATGCTCCAGCTCAGCACGCCACCTTGCCAAATCTGCTTCTCGATTACTATTCATCGTCTGCCCTTGTGCAAGTATATTAGACATCTCAGTGAGACGTTTGTAGAAGACTTCTTCATTTATCTTCATGGAATTGGTGAAAGTCTCTCTTTCCTTTAGAAGCTGAACAAGAAAGTCATTGCTTCCTGCAATGAACTTTGCATGATAGTCATTGCTTACTGTAAGCAGAGTTTTCTGGACATTAGATGATGCCTGTGCCTGCTTTCTAGCATGAAGATTCTCTAACTCAATTCTTCTAGTATCCCATTCTTGCTCTAGTTGCTTCTCTCTTGATTCATGTCTTGCAACTGCTCTTGTTACTGCTTCATCATGTGTTCCGCGATACACTGCTGTTCCGAGCCCTGCTGTCACTCCGAGCAGAACAAGTGCAGCTGTTGCCTGGATGATTGCCCTACCTTGCATGGTTATCTCTCCCTCTTAACCGGTGATGGTTGCACTCCCCGATTATATACTATATGAAATTCAGTGAGTATTTTAGCAGCAGCTTCTTCTTGTGCGCTCATAAGCTCTGCAGAACCATTTCGATATACTAATCTCCCATCTTCAAACTGCATACTCTCTTTCCTTGCATAGTCAATAACTAATACTGCCGTACCTTCCTTAAATCTGATTTTTTTTACTGGTTGGCTATTAGTTATCTTATCAGGAAGATTACTTCTTCCTTTTGAAGTAAATAAATCAGCACTTAACATCATGCCAGAATCATCCATCCTTTTAATTAGGAAGAATGTCCCATCTTGTTTGTCTACAAGACTCGCCTCCAAACGCATATTATTTGTTATAGTTTGATCATAACAACGCGCAGGTTCTTGGCTTAGCTCTCGATATAATGAGTCACCGATATGGATGCCTGCATATAATTCTCGTTCAAGCTCAGTGAGTGTTGAGTTATTTGTAATTGGTTGGAAAATACTCGGGAATTGAGAGATAAATTTTCTCTCAAGACCATCTTTGAGAGCAGTAAGTTCCTGTTCTCTTGCGCTGAACTGATTGCTGAGCGCTGCTTCTTTTGTGTCATAGATCTCTTTTACTTGAATATATCTGCGTTCTGCCTGAGCGTCTTTTGCTTTCAGCTCTGCTACAAATTGATTGCTTGCTGCGAGAAACTTTTCTGCAAATTCATTGGAAAGAGTCTGAGACTGCTGGGCGAGTATCTGCTGCATCTCATTTGTCAATGCTGTACGTTCATTGGCAAGCTTTCCCCGCTCTTCCTCAAGCTGCTCAACTTTTATCTTTATAATAGGGTCTTTTCCAGCATCAAAAACTGCTTTTCCAATTCCTAAAGCTGCCCCCCCTAATACTAGTGCAGCCACAGCCTGGGCAATTGTCTTCTTATTCATAATTTTCCTGATGAGAATGGCTATTTAAACCTTTTCCCTGTTACTACTTAAAAGTCTCATTTTAATTTCTTTTCTTGATATGGCTAAAACTTTAAATAGAAGCATAACACAGACGTGCCATGAACAAAAAACACTTTGCCTCTAAGCTTAGTGCATTAGGCAATATACTCGGCAGAGGCATTGATAACGGAGTTGATGCTTTACTTCGTGCTTCAGCTAAGATAGAGAAGAGTGCTCAAGAAGGCACTGGCCCTATCGGCGGGCTTGCAACATTGGTTAAAGATGCACAGGCCAGGTATCAGGAATTCAATGATGATATCAAAGCTCGTGGTGGCTATACTAAAGTAGTCGGAGAAAAGGTAAGCCGGCTTGAGCAGAAGATTGATGCCTATGTCAGTGCTGTCAATGCGCGTGTTGAGCGTGATTTCTATACTGATGGTAAGTTTGATGACGCTAAAGTAGACGCATTTCTTGTTGATAAGGCAAATGCTGTTAAGGTTTACGGAGAGAAAGCAATTACTACTCTTCAGCGAGTGATGCATTCTGGAGCGGACTCTGTGAGAAAAGAGTATCGTCTTCATGTGCCGACGCGAGAAGAGATTGCAACTAAGTATCAGGGCATCGGTAGCGCATATGAAGGAGTTTTGCTTCGGGATAATTATGAAGGTTGTCTCGCATTCCATAGCTATGCAGCACGAAGCATTCCTGCTGGACGTGCATATCGCAATCAGATTCTTGCTGACATCAAAGCTAGCGCCAGCGAGAATCTTGCTGAATTGCAGGCATTCTATTCCTTGAATGAGGGAGATTCTGCTGCTAACCGCAAAGGAACACTTGCTTCAGGATATCTGACTTCAAAGAAGAAATGAGCTTACCCCTTAATAACAGCCAATGGTTTTAATCTGGCAACTAACTGCCCGATTCCCAATTCATCCGATACTCTTGCTACCTCGTCGATGTCCTTGTAAGCTTCTGGTGCTTCTTCCAGCATGCCTTTCCTGCTGCCTGCTTTGAGCAGAATATCTTTGCTCGAAAGCTCTGCCCTGACAGATGTTTCTTTTAAGTTCTTTATTGCATAGCTTCTTGATAATACTCTTCCAGCTCCGTGGGCAGTGCTTGCAAAACTTATTTCTTCTGCTTTTTTTGTTCCTGCCAAGACATAGGAAAAAGTTCCCATGCTTCCAGGGATGAAAATTGGGCATCCTACTTTTCTGTAATCTTCTGGAATTTCTTTTCTTCCAGGGCCGAAAGAGCGCGTTGCGCCTTTTCTATGGATGCATAATTCAACTTCTTTTCCATTTACCTTGTGCTTCTCAAATTTAGCAATGTTATGAGCTAAATCGTATACAATTCTTATCTCAGAGTCTTTGAAATATGTATTGAATATCTTTCTAATTTGATAAGTTATTAATTGCCTGTTTACAAAGGCAAAGTTTGCAGCACAGTTCATTGCTTTGATGTACTCCTGGGCTATGGGGTCTTTTAAGGGAGCATAAGCCAATTGCCTGTCAGGCAAGTGCTTGAATCCATATGCTTTCTCCATCTTCATCAAGTAATCAGTTGCTGTCTGATGCCCAAGCCCTCTAGAGCCAGAGTGAATCATGACCACTATCTGCCCTTTCTTTAATCCATACGTCTCTGCAATCTCTTTGTTGAAGATAGATTCCACTTCCTGAATCTCAAGGAAGTGATTTCCAGAACCAAGACTTCCTAATTGACCTTTACCTCTCGATTTTGCTCTTTGAGATACCTTGCTAGAGTCGGCATTTTTTATGCATCCATTATCCTCGATATTCTTAATGTCATCGGGAATTGCATATCCTTTCTTTACAGCCCATTGCATACCTGAATTGAGCACTTCATCCAACTCTCCAGTATCTAGCTTGAACTCCGAGTCTTTTCCTACTCCTGAAGGAACTGCTTTGAACAAGTCGTTGAGAATTTGTTCTCTTTTTTTAAGGAATTGCTCTTTTGTTAAATTAGTTGCTAAAAGACGGACGCCACAATTAGAAACTATAAATGAATTTGCAATAAAATTATGGTTGTCCTGAATATTAAAATCATATACTCTATGACTTCCTTCTATTTTACTTATATTTTCTATGGGATCAAAAATTGCGCCATGTAATAACAGCTCGTTTAATTTATCTTTTTTAAAATCTTTGAATGATATAAAATCAAGATTTATTCTCTGTTTTGCGTCTTCATAGTAATGCCTCTCAATAAATCTCTCATTTATCTTTCCAGACAGAATTTTCTGAATTTCCTTTAGTGACAATCCTCTTGATTTATATTTTTTTATCTTAATGGCTAATTCCTGCCTTTTCTCATTTTCTTTTCTTTTCAATAAAGCATACAGGGAAGCGATATTTGCCAAACTCTGCCTTTTTTTATTATACTCAAATCCTATTTGCCTCCAGAGCTTGAGCATATTATCTTCTCCGGTTATAAATAACCTAAATCTCGTAGTATTTTCTCCGTATTTGTTTTTATAATCCGGCATCTCGCTTATTTTCCAATCTTTAATTCCAAATTCTTCAAGCATTAATGCTATCTCGATAAGAAATTCTCTAGCATTTTCTTTTAATGATTCTATTTTATTTTGATCTATTGTAGGACAGAAGAAGCAGGTTTTTGAGCTTGTGTTTGGAGAGGACATTTCCGCCCCGAAAAAACCTGCCAAGAAAAGTCTTTTAATTAATTTATTTCCTTTCCTTATCCAACTAGGAATATTTATTTTCTGCCTGGTTTTGTTTCCTAACAAAAGGCCTCTTTCTCTTAATTCTTCAAGAAATCTTTTTTGATAAATATGCAATTCATGATTTACGGCTTCAAATTTTACTGAGCCATATCTTGTTCTTATATCGTGTTTTCTTTCTCTTGAGAAAATACTGGAATTAACTTCAATACTCTCTAAATCTTCTTTTATTTTCTGCAAATCTTCTAAAGAACCATAAGCTACTGCATATATCTTATTCCTTGTTTGATAGAAAGCCCCATCTCCAAACATATAACCAATTAATTTAGCAATTATGGCTTCTTTTTTTGATATTAAATCGCTGCATTCAAACCCTGAAAATGTATTTACTGCTA
>JACPXY010000033.1 GCA_016196285.1 Candidatus Pacearchaeota archaeon
CCTAGAAGTTTCATCATACCAAAGAGCTAGATCCATCATGTATTCAATTCCAGTTTTCATGATAGATGGTTTCAATTTATCATCAAGACACATAGCCGCAAAGACATTACCCAGTGTAGAATCTTCCCAACCAGGAACATATAATGGTAAATCAGCTTCAGCAGCAGCAAGCAGCCAGCTATTTTTAGGATCAATTTGATAATGCTTCTCTAAAGATCTATCCAGCAATAATTCATAGAGAAATTCATGTGGGAACTTTCTTTCACTTGTAAGAACCGCATTTTTCCATCTATCTATAATTCCTTCTTCAATAGGACTCATAGCCTCAATCTCTGGTATAGCAACGTCAGTAACCCTATTTAGACTTTTGTCCTTTAGTGCTTTTTCATCTTTTGGTGTTAAGTCCCTATATTTAGGCAATGTTAAATAATAATCATGAGCAACCAGATTAAATACGTCTTCTTCTAGATTAGCTCCCGTACAACTTATTCCGTGAATCTTTTTCTGTCGTATCATTTCTGCTAAACTAATACCGAGTTCTCCAGTAGACATCGCTCCGGCCATAGATAAAAACATCATACCATTTTTGTTTAGTAGTTGTATATATGCATCTGTGGCATCTTTGAGTACACTAGCATTGAAATGATGATAGTGTTTTCGTACAAATTCAGCAGTAGGACCCTTAGCTAGATTAAGATTTTTAATCTTCATCTCTCTAGGAAGCATTTAGTCTCCTTCTGGAGTAGTATCAACTAGTTCCTCAGGTGCGTGATTAGCATTCCAGTCATCTACTTTATCAGCAGGAATCTCATATGTCTGACCATCTTTTCCAGTTACTTGAACTGTATCAGCAGCTGCTCCACGTCTAGTTTCTGTTACTTTTTCTGTCCCTTCAGGGCTTATCTTAGTTTTAGTAGTAGTCCTACCAGCTTGTCTTATTCTTGTTTCCAACGCTTTAATTTGTCTATCATGTTGTTCGCTAGTTACATTAAATTGATGTTCCTTTTGATCTAGTTCTAACTTATGTCTAGCTTCTATGGCAGCCTGATAGGCTTTGTGAGCCTGTAATGTGTCTTCACCAGCTTTAGTTTTACGGTCTAAGTCTGCCTGTGCTAGCTCTAATTTCTGATTAGATTCGTTAATCTTACGTTCTAAATCAGCTTGCTTATTAGCATTTATCTGATCACTCTTTTGCTGATTTAGCCTTTCCTGTGCAGACTGTATTCTCAATCTTTCTTCACCTAATTTACCAGTCTGAGCAATTCTCTGCTCTTCTAATCCTGCTCGTCGTTGTCTTACTCCTAATTCACTTTGTCTTATTCCTAGCTGACCTCTTTCAAATGCAGTCATTACATTAGGGTCTCTAACAGAACCTGCAAATCTTGTAGCCTGTTGTTGTTGACCTTCTTGACCTATTAATGGTCCTTCTGGACCCTGTGGTCTTTGAGGAGCTAAATTATATTCATGTTCAAACTGTCTTTGAGGATCAAATAAGCGTCTTGCTCTTTCTTGTTGTATAGATAAATTAGACATAAAATTAGCTTTATCTTTAAAATCCATCATTTCTCTATCTTTTAGTCTATTAACAAGAGAAAGAACAGCTGGCTGGCCAGATTGATAAATACCACTGCCACTAGGGTCGGCTGCGAGATTCTCCATAAAGGTTGGCATTATACTTCTTTCAAATTATCCTTGACCGGCTCCCAGCAACAAATCCTTGTAAATCTCTCTGTTTTTGTTGTTCAAGTTGACCAGCTTGAACTACCTGATTACCAAATGTGCTAGTTAATGCTGGAGTAGTTCCATATAAAGAAGTCTGACCTTGTATAGCTCCTAATCTATTAGCCCTATTAAATCTCTGTGCTTCTAAAGACGTGCCTACGTTAAACTCACCAGCTTGTAAAGCTCTAGCAGCATTAGCTTGATTAATTTGATTAATTATCTCTGCATTACGTTGAGACGCTTCAGTAGCTCTACCAGCTTCAGCACCAGCCGCACCTGCATAAGATGGAGCTGCTGATAATCTACCTCTAGCTCTCATCTCTGCAATACCAGCATTGACAGCAGTAGTTCTCTCAGCTATCTGTTCAGCTTCATCACGAGCCATTTGAGCCTGTACAGCATTATAATTAGGACTATATCCTCCTGCTAATGCCCTCTGCCGCTCGACATTCTGTTGAGCATTAGCATAAATAGAACGAATAGGAGAGATATCTCTGGCTCTAATATCTGCAATTTCGGCAGGTGAAAGTCCTCCAGTAGCTGCTAAATTCGATAAATTAGCTAACGAACCAGTTACATCCTGTGATTGTCTGTACTGAGCAGTTTGTGGAGTAACTGCTTGTGGAGTAACACTAGTAGCTGTTAGTGGATTAGTTTGATTAGTATTTAGAAAATCAGCATAAGATTTCATTATTCTATCATAATCACTAGCCTGTGTTCTAGCAGCAGCAGTGAAAGTAGCTGGATCTCCAAATAAAGACATAGGTGGAGGACGTTTACGTCTAGAGTTAATTATATAATCCCTAATGTTAACTCCACCACCTACAGGAACACCAGCAGAACCATTAGGCATTTTTGTTAACCTGCAACATTGACTTCATTTTCATACTCATCCTTCTTACGAAAAGATTCTAAGTAACTAATCGCACTAGAGAGTATAACTATATCATCTTTAAATTGTCCAAGACCAGTGTTACAAGTGCTTCTTCTCATTTTCTTCTGAGACTTAGTAAGTGGCATTCTTCTAAATGGTGAAAATTTAACCATTATCCGGAAACCCCAATTTCGCCTTCGCCTTCAATCGTTAAGGCTGTAGCAGTATTAGAACCACCAACTAGGAAATCAGCAACATCAAGTCTTAAACGACCACTCCATGGGAAATAAGTATTTGCTCCAACTGATTGTCCCTGTCCTATTACTTCAGTTCCAGC
>JACPXY010000036.1 GCA_016196285.1 Candidatus Pacearchaeota archaeon
GTCTATCTGCAAGCTCCAGTCAATAACTCATTCAGCGCACGCACAAATATCAGTTTCAATAGCACCTTCACTGACAACAGTGCATTAGCGAATGCGACGCTCTTCATCGGGAATGCCAGCGCGCTAATCAACACGACCAGCATCACTAGTAGTGGCACCAGCAATAGCGCGAACATTACTGTCACACTTCCTCACGAAGGAAGATTCTATTGGAATTATCGTGTTGCTGATACAAATAGCAATTACGCCTTCAATCGCACGAACTACACGATAGTCATAGATACAACTCTCCCGTGGATTAACATTACTCTTCCAGGGAATCAAACCTATCAAAGTGTGCAAACCGCATTCAATTACACAGTCTCTGACATCAATCTGAACGCCTGCTGGTATACTCTCAATGCAGGTATGAGCAATACCTCAATCACCTGTGGCACCAACATCACAGGTCTCGATTCAGGGCAGGGAAGTTCAACCTGGAGAGTCTATGCAAATGACAGCGCAGGCAATCAGAATTATAGCAGTATCACCTTCAGTGTGCAGAGCAACACATCTATACAAACCATAAACTACTCATATGATGCCAATGGCAATCTGATTAATGACACAGTCTTCCTTTATGAGTATGATAGTTTCAACAAACTCATCACTGTTAAGAATCAAACCAATGCTCTCTTCGCAGAATATGCCTATGACCATGAAGGAACCAGAATAAAGAAGATAGAATACAGGAACGGCAACCAGAGCAACAATGAGACAACCATTTACGTCTCAGACAGTTTTGTAGTAGTAATTAATGCCTCTGGGCAGTTCAATTATACTTATTATTATCTCAACAATCAGCTTCTCGGAGCAAAGGCTCCAGATGGGACAAAGACGTATTATCATTCTGATCACCTGGGTTCTACCACCTTAGTTACCAACCAGTCTGGAGACATAGTAGAAGAGAACTTCTATGAGCCATTCGGTCAAATTTACTCAGGAGATGAAGAGAGCAGGTATCTCTACACAGGCCAGGAATTCGATAAATCCATCGGGCTGTATGATTACGGCGCACGTTATTATGACCCGTCTAAGAATCAGTTTGTGCAACCAGACCCTCTGATACAGGATATCTACAACCCACTCGATCTCAATAGGTATGCTTACGTCAGGAATAATCCGTATAAGTATACGGATCCGAGTGGGAATTATATCGAGAGTGGAATTGACATTGCATTCATTGCCTATGACCTTCATCAGGTACAGCAGAATCCCTCTTTGACAAATTATATTGCACTCGGAGTAGATGTCTTAGGGTTGGCACTGCCGGGTTTGACCGGCTTTGGAGTGGGAGTGCGTACGGCAGACAAGACAGTGGATGCGGCGCGAGCATTGAATAGTGCGGAAGGATTGGTTGATGTTGAGAAGACGAGAGATAAAGCAGACTTGTTGCGACAGAATTCTCAGAGAGGAAGGGAGTCGGAAGCAACGACCTTGAGCCAAGAAGGCATTCCAAAGAATACACAATCGTTCGATGTAACTCTTCCTTCTGGAGAAAGAGTAAGAACCATTCCAGATTCTCAAGGTAGGACTGGTACTGAAGTAATAGAAATTAAAGACAGGCAAGCCGTTTCTTATTCACAGCAATTACAAGCGCAAAGTGAATTAGCAAGACAAAGAGGAACAACCCCTACATTAATAACTGGTAAACTTACTACTCTAACTAGAAAGATTAAAGAGAGATTTAACGTAATAAGAAAAGACTTTCTAGGTCCTAGGAGTGAGAAATGAAAATCAAGAATGAGAATGAAAAAACTGCAGAAATTGGAATGTTGCTATTTAGTGATGCAGAGAATAACCCTCTTCAAAGATTACTCAACATCAAGAAATTAAACTTCTCATTAGAGAGTTTACGAGAGGTTGATAACTACATAGAGAAATTAAGAAAGAATAAAAAAGAGCTAAAGGAGAGAGATATTAAAAGAGTTATATTGAGATGTGGAACTTATCTAGGAGAGATTATAAGAAGATCGAACCACAATTTCATCTGGATTACGTATGATGCTGCTTCTAAAATTAGCAAAGAGATAAAAGCACACCAAAAAAACCTATTAAACCATCTTATCCTCTATGATTTACAGAAAGAAAGATTCTGGTTTCCTCTAAATAAAGTATACAAATTCTTAGAATATGGGAGGGGGGATAACCTATGGTCGTTTGCCACGGTGGCATTAGACCGGACAGTATAACATATGAAAACTAAATCTTGTATATTATCTGCTTTCTACATTCTATTCATAATCTTATCAGGTATATATGTTTCGGCATATCAGTCAAACAACGAAACCACTCTATACGTTTCAGACAGTTTTGTAGTAGTCATTAACTCATCTGGGCAGTTCAACTACACATATTATTACCTCAATAATCAACTCCTCGGAGCAAAGGCGCCAGATGGGACAAAGACGTACTATCATTCTGATCATTTGGGAAGTACAACCTTAGTAACAAATCAATCTGGAGACATAGTAGAAGAGAATTTCTATGAGCCATTCGGTCAAATTTACTCAGGAGAAGAGGAAAACAGGTATCTGTACACAGGTCAAGAGTTAGACCAAGATACGGACCTGTATTATTATGGTGCTAGATATTACGACCCTTCTAAGAATCAGTTTGTGCAGCCAGATCCTCTCATTCAGGATATCTACACTCCTGCTGATTTGAATCGGTACGCCTACGTCAGAAATAATCCGTATAAGTATACGGATCCGA
>JACPXY010000037.1 GCA_016196285.1 Candidatus Pacearchaeota archaeon
CTATATAAACCTTTTTATTTTTTTTTTTTTATTAGGTATTTATACATAGATAAGTATCTGGTTTAAGAAGATCTCACTCTTACCTTGCTTTATCCTAAGGCAAGACATTTGGGTAGTAGTCAACTAATAAAGTAAAAGAATAGAAACCCTTAAAATCTTATGTTGTCTCATACATTCATGAAAGAGAAACTTCTGCTCTACAACACACTTACTAAAAAGAAAGAGGTGTTCAAACCGCTAAGAAAGCAAATAGGTATGTACTCATGCGGGCCTACTGTATATTGGTACCAACATCTCGGCAATTTTCGCACCATGCTGTTAAATGACTTCTTGAAGCGAACGCTCATCCATGCAGGTTACACGGTGAAGCACGTAATGAACATCACTGATGTAGATGATAAAACCATCAAGGCAAGCCAGAAAGAGGGCATCCCTCTCTCCCAATTAACAAGAAAATACGAAGATTTATTTCTTGCAGATCTCAGTTCACTGAACATCGCGCATCCAACTATTCTGGTTCGGGCAACTGACAGCATCAGCGATATGATTGCACTGATACAATCTCTTCTCAAGAAAAAATATGCATATAAAGCATCTGACGGCATCTATTTCTCTATCGCAAAGGCAAAGAACTATGGACAGCTTGCAGGGCTCAAGAAAAGCAAGATCAACAAAGCACGGATACGCGCTGATGAATACAACAAATCACAACCGCAGGACTTCGCGCTCTGGAAGTTCCATATACCTGCTGACGGCCCTGTCTTCTGGGAGACTAATTTAGGAAAAGGTAGACCTGGATGGCATATTGAATGCAGTGCCATGGCAATCAAGAATCTAGGAAAACGTTTTGACATTCACACTGGTGGGCAGGACCTTATCTTTCCCCATCATACGAATGAGATCGCACAGAGTGAAGCGGCGACTGGAGAGAAGTTTGTCAACTACTGGGTGCATGGCGCATTTCTGACTATGAAAGAAGAGAAGATGTCCAAGTCAAAGGGCAACATTCTTACACTGTATGAACTAAAAAAAGAAGGATACGAACCGGTGCATTATCGCTATCTCTGTTTAATGACGCACTATCGCAAACCCTTGCACTTCTCCTTCGAGAACTTAGACGCAGCAAAAAGAGCGTATGAAAAATTGAAAAGAAAAATCATAAAGCTCAAAGAAAGACAGCTGAAAGGATCTGACAAACAAGCAGAGTATGAACCGGCATTCCATAGCGCGATGTATGACGACCTTAATGCACCCAAAGCGCTGCAGATACTCCTAAAAGCTCTCGAAGACGATACATTTGATACAAGAAAGAAACTCATACTGATGGAACACTTCGATGCTCTTCTCGGACTCGGCATCAAAGACATGTGTGAATCCTCAATAACAATTCCAAAAGAAGTGCGGGAACTGATTGAAGCAAGAGAGCAGGCACGAGGGGACAAGCGTTGGCCAGAAGCAGATATTCTCCGAGAACGCATCAGGGAACATGGATTCACCGTCCAAGATACTCCTAACGGTGCAAGGGTAGAACGAGTTTAACTAGTGAAACTCCCCCACAGCGAGCTTTTGCCTTCAGCGGAATAGAGCATCAGAAAGAAAGAACATTATTATGGATAACTGCGTTGTTTGCATGACATAGTTTTAGCAGTTATCCATTAGAGAATTGCGTACAAAATGTAATCTATCTTACGCAGTTCTCTATATCTCCTGCAACTACTCATCTTTATCGGACACAAGATAATTATATTGTAATCCTGCCTTGCTTTATTCCCATACAAGCTATGGAATATTGGGAAAGAATAAAAGTATAGCCTCACGTAAGTGCTTGTACAATACACTCGGTAAACTTTCTCCCAATCTCTCCTGTCGGATCCTTTCTAGGATTGTAGATAGTAATATCCATACCTCGTGCCCTTGAACTTCTAAGAAGAGACTTAAGTACAGGAATTAATTCTGCATAAGTCAGTCCATCATCCAAAACATAATCTACTGCAGGCATCAGCTCATGATGCAACACATCTACATCAAGATGAATCCAGTATCCTTCAGTAGCATACACTTTAGATTTTGCCTCAGCAACTGCATGTGCAATACCTTGGGCGCGAATTGATGGAAGGTCTATGCTTAGAATATCTGACTGGGTAACATCTCTGCTTCTCTCCCTTCGTGTCTCCTCAGCATCGCGATAGCCAAACAAGACAGCATTTTCAGGCTCAACCAAAGGATTGTTCTGTGCATCAGACAACAACGCTTCATATCCTGTTGCAATGCCAAGCACCATGTCAGCAATCTCTCCCGTAGGAGATTCATCTGGCTGATAAAAATCAGCATGCCCATCAAAGTAAACTAATCCAGGCGTACATTCACTCCTAAGTGCATGTAGGCATCCTAGCAGAATGCTGCAATCTCCTCCTAGTACAACAGGAAACCTGCCTGCACGCAATACCGGCGTAAGTGTATTAGCAAGATCATATGCATAGTGAATTACTCCTGTAGGATTAAGCATCTGTGTCAGTGCATCTCTGACTTTAGAATACAGTGGTGCATCAACCCGCCCAGCATCTTCTGCATGAAGGCGAGAGACAAGTCCTTCCCTGCGCAACGCGTTAGGCAATTCCTCCACACCAGTCGGCTGCAAGCCGAGAATCGACGGTGCATCGAGCACCGCAATGCGTCTGCCCATATATCTGTTTGAGCAGAGACTATTTAAGTATTTAGTGATTGCGCACTACCTAACTTTACGGGAGAACAAACGATAACATTGTATAAACACTGCCCGCGAGAGGAAGATCATAAGAATACCTAACGTAAACCAGATGAATGGATAGACCTCAGGAGACGTATTGAATAATATGCCGCATCCGTGATAAACACAATTCACATTCTCAATAGGGTCGGTAAGTAGTCTTCCAAGGATAAAAAATCCTGTTAATTGCACGATGCTGAGTTTCCAGCTGCCTTCTGATTTTTGCTTCATGAGGAGGAGAATGCAAAAAAGAACTGGAATAGTAAAGAGATGCTGCAGAGTAATAAGCTTTGGGAGCAATTCTCCTTCAAGGAAGAAATAATCTGTGATGCCCCACAAGGAAGCGCCAGTAAGTAGATAAGTGAAGAAGTCAATGCCCCATATAAGGTCGGGAATCGCAAGAAGATAGAGCTGACTTTTGATGAGAACAGGATTTCTCATAAGAATGCCAAGTCCGTTGAGTATCATACTGATATAACAGAGCCAGAAGACAGTTGCAGGAGTATAATATGTCCACGCATTATAGAAGGCAAAACCTCCTACTATAATGAACAAGATTCCTGCAAGCGTAATAGCAAAGTTACGCATACTCATGCAGATAGAAGGGAATAGAATTATTTAAATTGTGCTAGAGTGTCTCTTTAGTGTCACAAAACCCTTCGGGTTTTAACCCCGCATAAAGCCTCAAGGAAGTCATCTTCCTTGATGGTGCTCAAGAATGCAAAAGCCAGCATTCTTGACATGCAGGGCTTGTTTGCGGTTTTGTGACCGCCTGGGAAATCCTCGATATAGAACCACGGACTAAAGTCCGAGGATTTCTACGAGCGTTCAAGAACCAGATTAAGCTATTGAAGTGGTAAGGTTATCTTAGAGAGTCAACTTTCTTCCACAACCCATACGAAATAAACATCACAAGCAGGAAAGGTAATGTTGTCAGCACAGGTATTATGCCGAATCCCGCCAGAGCAAATGAAGCCATTGCTCCGATAATGTCAAATGCAAATCCCGCATAGGCCCATTCCTTTATTGTCTTCCACTTTGTCTGAACTATTGCAATAACTCCAAGCACCTTTGCTATCCCAAGTATTGTATTAATATAAAGAGGATACCCCAGACCGATTATTAAGGCATTTCCGCTTTCAGTGCCGACTAATTCAGCAATGCCGGAATAAAGCATGAATAAAGCAAATAATATAGTAATAATCCAATACCAAATCCTTATTGTCTTTTCTTTCATCTCACCCTCACAACATCTATCTTTTTATACCTTTTTAGTCTAAAAAGCTCCATCCTTATTAGGAATATCATCCGGTATCTCCTGTCCGCAATCCCACATCTCAACAATCTTTCCATTTTTAAAGCGGAACATATGAAATACAATCATTTCTTTTCCGCCTGAATTAAAGGTGAGATGTGAATGAGCAATTGCCATCTCTCCCTCGCCGATAACATGCTTAATGCTGAATTTCTTTTCTGGAAATTTCTCATGGTTCTCTTTCATTGCTTTCTTTAAAGAATCAAATCCTGCAGGAAAATACATATTATGGTGCTTTCCATTCATATCGACATATTTTTCATACGC
>JACPXY010000042.1 GCA_016196285.1 Candidatus Pacearchaeota archaeon
AAGCCTTTAATTAAGGATTTGAATGACCTTCAGAGGTACGCTTTAGAAGGACACGATATCTTCAAGTTTGAAAGACATTTCAATAATTGGAAGAAATCTACCATGAGCTATCCTATTTTATTTATCAAGTATGAACACATATGGGATAACTTGCCGGAGATATTTGATTTTCTCGACATACCTAAAAGCGAGATAAAGCATTTTCCTAAGAATACCGGCCGGGAATCCGGCATTGAGCAGCAGCCTGCCGAAGTTCAGAGAGCACTACTTGCAATGTATGGCAGCTTTGCCCAGGAGGTTGAGAAGGAGAAGCCTATTTTTATCAAGAATGCAAGTCTACCTTCAAGACAGCGAAGAAGAGTGAACTTGCTTACTCGCTATTACCATGACCCTTCTCTCGAACGACAGAAGGAAATTGAGCAGTGCATACTTGCCAATTGCAGGAATGAATTTATAGAAAAGATATACCTTTTTGTCAAGGAAGATTTGGACATTGACCATTTTAAGAGTGATAAAATAGAGAAGGTTATCCTCGGGAGATGCATGACATTTGATGATGCAATTATGCTCTGCAACAGTTCTCTTGGAGGCGAGCTGTGCATTATTGCAAATACTGACATTTATTTTGATGAGAGCTTGAAGCTGCTGCATGGAGTAAACTTTCATAATCTTGTGCTTGCATTGACGAGGCACGATGTTCTTGCAGATGGAAGCATACAAGAGATGAAAGGATTTTACTTCAATGGCGAGTTCAGAAAATGCTCTCCTGCATATTCACAGGATGCCTGGATTTTACATGCGCCACTCATCAATGTAATGCCTAACTTTCTTCCCGGTACTTTGGGATGCGAGAGGAAACTGGCTCACGAGTTCTTGAAGCAGAAATATATGGTGCTCAATCCATTCAAACTAATAAAAGCGTATCATCTGCACAACAGTGCTCTACGCAGGCATGCATCTTATTCAATTATCGGCTCAGCAGCGTCAAAGCTCTGTCCAGTAAATCCTACGCTTGATCTTCCACTTTTGGCACATAATCAATTTTCCCAAATCCATAATTTATCTACTTTACGTACAGCAGTATCTTTTCTCTGCAGTTATTATGGTGTATTTCAGAATTCAGCACAATATTGATTCCAAATACCTGAGATTGTGTGAAGAATTGAAGAGACAGGCATCCCAGAGCAATCTTGAGCAAAAAGAGACGCGGAACAGCATATTGTCCCTGCTTGAGAAACTTATCGAGCTACTACACGCACAACAAAAACGCAGAAGAAAATAGACTGGCAGAGTGGACGATTTACGCAACTTTGAATATTGTGTAGGTGCCAGCATACTCTGTCTGCCAGCCAAGGCAAGCTGTTTGTGCAGGTGTTACGACATACATAGCTTTATACTTCTTAAGCAAAGCATTCTTTATTACGCAATCCTCTGTTCTATAAAATAGTTCTACGTCATCCCTAATCCCATAGAACGAGAGTGTGGCAACAGGTTCGTGACGGGTAAATGGATAGAGTGCTGTGCCGAGTTGGGGAGGAATCATGATTATTGTCGGTGGATATTTCTTAAGCGCTTCAAAGACAGGCAGGTCATCTGGCTCAATTATATGATACAACTCAAGCGCAGGAGGCGTTTCATAGTAATTATGAAAAGTGAAGAAGGCTATGCCTGCTAGAATAATGAGTGCTGCTATCTTGTATAGCTTCTCTTTCTGCTCATGTTCCTGTGCATACCTTCCTATATTCTCCTTCAATCGCATCAGGAGGAAGTGCACTCCCACTGCGCTAAGAAAGGGCATGCTAAGTGCGAAGTAAAAGAAGTTGCGCTGATACGGAGAGAGATAAGACACTTCAGTGAATCTGAAGATGAGAATCATGATGAGGAGTGTAATTGGCCAGAAGACATATATCAAGAATCGTTTTCGCTCTGGATTTTTGAAGATGGCGTATATGCCTAGAATTGCCAGCAAGTATCCGATTAAACTGTAGGTTTCCAGGAATGAGTTGTTGAGCTCTAGGATTCCCCATCCCTTTGCAAACTGGAGTGCATGCCAGATTGAAGCAAAGGATTGTACCAGCGAGAAAGAGTTTGCCCACGCATAGAAGAGAAGGCCTATGAGTGGAATCAGAAGAAAGAGTGAGAAGAATCTTTTTTCCTGCTTAAGATAGCGGAGATGAATGAGTGCAGTCAGCGCAAGCAAGGGAAGCGCGAAGAGGACTGCCACTGCATGGATTGGCAGGAGCAGAAGCATTATACCTAGACTTACGAGCAGATATTTCTTGTTCTGCTCAACAAGACCTTGGTTGAAGAAGAATAGGTAAAGAAAGATGAAGGGCAGCGAGAAGGCGAGCGGGGTGAAGAACCATGTGCCGAGCAGATTCACGTTGCTCTTGAGGGAAGCGAAAAATATTACTGCAAGTAATGCAGTTATATGATTAGTTGTTGTCTTATAGGTTGTCCAGTACAGCGCGAGCGCCGTAAGAACTGCCCAGATGGCTGGTAGAAATTGATAGAATGTGATGATATCTGTGACTTGTGCTATGCTTAGCAGAAATACATGGAAGCCGAAGCGATAACCTATGCTACCGCCAGTGTACTCGCCGCTCTGCAGCTTCATGGCTTCAGTGATGTGATGCCATTCATCAATATGCAAGGGATAGTGATATGTGAAGTGGGGAGAATAGACCAGAAGTGCAGTTCCTAGGATGATTAGTGCAAGTAGGAGGTATTCTGTTTTGTTCATCAGTATCGGAGAGGAGCAGGTTATTTATAGTTACTACCTTGAGGTCTTGCCTTATGATATAACTTGAACGAATAAGACATTATATGCAGAGTTACTGGGATACAGATTCTTTCTCCTCAGCTATCTTTTTGGCAAGAGGTTCTTGCTAAGGTTTAAAAGATAGATGCTGGTTCTAGCTTTATGGGCGTAAATGTGCGAAAACGGCATGAGCAGGTACTTCATCAAACTGCTCGACAGCAAAGCAGAAGGAGATTCTTGAAGAGGGCAGGAATTGGAGTTATCGGAGCAGGATTACTCGGCTATGGCTCGCATCTATTATCTATTTCGTATATCTCCAAGAAACGGCAGCGCTTTATTGATGAACTTCTCCAAGACAGTGAAATTCCTTTCTGCTCTGGAGTAGTGTATGACCACACTGGAAGCAAGATAATACGCTTTTACACAGAAGCAACCCGCGATTCTGACGAGAAGGACACATTTATTGGTGGAGAAGCAGAAGAATTTGCTGGAGGGGATTACGATGTGAAGACTCCCGATGTTCTTCAAACAGCAGGGCAGGGCGAATCTGTCCCTATCTTTATCGGGAGACAGCTCTTTGATTCTCCTCTCTTTTCATATTATACATCTGAAGATATTAGACATATTCTTATTGCACATGAGGGGCATCATTGTTTGCAACATGCTAAAGGGATGAAATTTATCTCTCCAAAAGAGATATTGCAAGGATTAGATTCAGAACAATTACACCCATCGCTATTATATTATGCAATGGAATATGACGCATATATTCACGACTTTCCGCGTGCGCTACGCGGAGAGTTTAAGGTCAGCAGGCATCACTTGGAAGACTGGAAGAGAAGATTTGTCGAAACTAGAAATAGATTTGAGTCAGCGAGAAAAATTGCACGACCTTTGGAATTAAGAATTATACATTCCTTGCAGGAAGCAGCTTCTACTATTCCTGAGTTGAATAATCTTTCTGTCTCTCAATGATACTCTAAAGAACGAAAGAAGCATGTTCGCTTTGTCAAGTGAGGGTCTAACAGAGAGCAGAAGGTTTGCAATTAATTATCTATTGTCTGATGCTCCGTGGTTTTGCCAAGATTTAAAAGTCCCCATTCTAGAGATTTTTATGAGCAGAGAGAAACATATTGCACACTACAGAAAAGAAGAGAGTAGACGAAAATTTATCAGAACTACTTTTAAGGCAGGTCTGTGCTCTCTTCTTTTGGCTGGACTAGCCACTACGGTTTATCGGCACTATTTTGGAGAAACATATTCTCAATGGTATACTAGAAGTATTGCACATCTTCAGGGAAGAGGATTTGATAATCCTTCTTTTCTCTCTGAAACTCTTAAACCAAATCCAGAAGATGTTGAAAAACTGGACGGCATTAATTCATCTACGTTAAGAGAAGGAGAACATGTTCTTGATTCACACTACTTCAAAGGATTTCTCTTTATATCTTTAGATGATAGAAAGGTACTGGAAGAATATAGCTCGAAGCAAGAAAGAATTCTTGATGACTTTCTTTCTTATATCGATTATAAGAAAGCGCCAGAGATACGCTTCTCAGTTTTAACTCCATTCACACAGGCCATCTCTCCGAGCAGAACGAGCATTGAAGTTTATGTTGCTTTACAAATCAAAGATCCTCCATTGATAGGAAAATATAAACTCGAAAATGCATCAGGCAAGGTATCTACGGCAACGGTCTTTTCAGATTCTACTGTTGCAGGCGAGTTCAATAGAAATATAAGATATGTTTTCGGAGAAGAGGATATTACTTTTGATTATACTCGCACAACTCCTATAGTTGTCTCTGCCGGTCTTAATGCAGGAAAGTCCTTTAATTCCCCCTTATCTGAAGTATTCCATTTCTTAGTCCAAGATGCTACTCTGCTTGGAACACGATCAGAGGCAAACAAGCTCTTTAAGAAGAAGTGAGAAACTGGAAAAGAAGTCAAGATAGGGGATATTAAACACATTGTGGAAGCCTGGGTGCAAAGAGAGGAAGGACTTGTGCACGCAGTTGTTAATGATTTTACTCGGAAGAGAAAGAGATATCTCGGTCTTTCAGACAGCGAGTTGGAAGCGCACTTCTCCACATACTCAAAAGAGGGACGTTATGAATTAATCCCCCGTGTCGAGACATTAATAGAAAGGCATGGAGTGAGAACAGTAGTTAAAGATTATCTGACTAATCCAGTTCATTTATTTGAGTAATGCTTTGATATTAGACACTTTGACGGTGGTGATGTTTCACCCCTCTTATCCAAGGAAATCTGATAAAAATATTTATATACTCTCTCGTTATCAATACTTATGCATAAAAGAGGGTTGGGTGTTATTGGCTTATTTGCCATTACTTGCTTATTCTTCCTACCTTTTGCTTCTGCTGTATGGTGGAATCCATTCACCTGGCTCCAGAAAGACGTGCAGCTCTCGCCAGAAAGAGATGTTCTTTATGATGTTAATAATTTATCAGCAAATCTCCAGCCTGTTGATATAACTGCATGCTTTCAAGGAAAAGGAA
>JACPXY010000041.1 GCA_016196285.1 Candidatus Pacearchaeota archaeon
AGAAGCGCGAAGAAGATGAGAGATGCGGTGCGTGAGAACCCTCTTTTTGGCATAGGAAAATCAAGATAATACTCTATTTATTCTTTCCTTCTCTCACTTCAAAACCAAGGTTTATAAGCTTCTTTGGATTGTGGGCGTTATTATGGCAGATAGAGGTGAGACTAAACCTGTGCTTGATGGTTTTCTTGAGCGACTCTTCTCATTGAAACGCGAAACGTGGTATGTGATTCTTATTTTGGCTGTTGCGTTTGTGCTACGGCTGATGGTTGCACTGAATACTGGCGTGACTGCTGATAACATGGTGCATGCCTTGCATGCAGTCAATTTTCTTGAGACTGGAAAGCTCGTTGAATACTCGCAGTCAGCTGCTCTCTGGCATTATATAACTGATATCTTCTACCGGATTGTTGGTGTGGGACAGCTTGGTTCTCGGGCTGCATCTCTTGTGTTCGGGACATTGAGCGTGCTGGCTATCTATCTGCTAAGTATGCAGTTCTTTTCTAAGCGAATTGCATTGGTTGCTGCATTCTTGATGGCAGTTGCGCCTTTCAGCATACGGAATACGAGCGCTGAGATGGATACGATGGTCATGTTCTTTGTGCTGATGGCAATGTACCTGTTCGTTAAAGGAACGAATAAGCATGAAATGAAATGGTATGCATTAGCAGGGGTATTCATGGGACTTGCATTGTATACGAAAGTCTATGTAGTACTGTTTTTGCCGTCTTTGCTGCTGTATTATGTTTATGCAATGAGAAAGCAGAAGCAGAGTGTACTTGAGAAAGAAAACGTGAAAAGATTGTTCTGCTTTTTAGTTGTGGCGTTTATCTTTACAATACCGACATTAACGCATAATTACCTGCTCTATCAGGACAAAGGATTTGTTGATTTTCTGTTTACTCGGACGCTTGACATTGGAAAGAATGTATCTGCACCTTTCTATTCGTGGGACAGCGGGTTCAATGCAGAGGCAGAATGGAAGAGCTTGCTGTTCGGAAATTCTTCGCACAGCCAGGGATGGTCAACCAAGCCGACCTTGTTGATTACGCTCGGTTTCATTCTCGATGCAAGCCCGCTCATTTTTATCCTCGGATTATTAGGATTGCTGAGCATGTTCTGGAAGAAAGATGAGTGGAAGTATGGCATGTTCTTTATCCTGAGTGCAGGGTTCCTCTGGATATACCTGTCGAGCATCTTCCTGCTCTCGAAGCATTATCTGTTTTTGGAATTGCTGCTGATTCCTCTTGCTGCGTGCTTCCTTGTTGATATTGAGAAGCTTATTGGCAGATTTACAGGAAAGTATGCGCTCCGTGTTCTTCTCGTAATTGTTCTTTTAATTACCTTGATTTCTATGGGCTCGGGAAACCAACCATACGGCTCAAATTCTATCTCTAAGCTGATCGAATTTCGGGAAGCATCGATTCCTGATGACGCTTTAGTAGTTGCTGATTCAAGGATTTACCGAGGGCAAATTTACTGGGCATTGCAGGGAAGAGCGAGCATGGAAGCAGCGCAGTTCCTTGAAGTTGTCAACAATCAAGATCAGATACCTGGAACTGTAATTCAGCAGAAACTATTCTATGTTGAATGTGTGAGCGAGGATTGCGGATGGGGGACGATTCACGAGCAGCCTGAGCTGAACCAGACCATGGAGGAACTGGCAGAGTGGATGAAGGAGCAAGGCAAGGAAATAAGCGTACTGTCTGAACCACTGCCTGACAGACCTTACTATCCTCTTATCTCCAAGGGCATGAAGGAAGTGTATCGAATATATGAGGTAGATATGCACATGAAATCTAGCATCTACCAGTATGCCAATCAGCCGAAGAGCTGGTTCTTGTACACTATTGGATATCCTGAACCGGAGAAGGAATTTGATGCGTACGAGACGCATAGTGCATTTGGTTCATTGTTGAATCTTATTGCACATTGCATTGTATGGATTGCAGTATTATGTGCTGTATTGAGCATTATTCTTGTATTTTATCTCTTCGCGCGTGAATAACTGTCCAAGCTGAAAATAGCCAAGAAGCCAGCAGGAAGACTAATGCGGCGAGAACTAATCCGATTGCAAATGAAGAAAGGTCTGCTGCAAACGATTTTAGAATAAGTGCTTCGATGCCAAGGAGTATCAGGAAGTACAGACTGTAACCTATCAAGGAGAGCAATGAGTGCGAGTTCTTGCTATCCTTTATGCGTGCAATGCTCGAGAGAAGAACAAGATTTGCGCATGCGAGCAAGCTCATCGCAACGCCAGTATAAAAGAGGATGGAGACTGCGTCAGGAACTGATTTGCCTGAGAAGATTGAAACAATCAACTCAGGGAAGAAGCCAAATAAAATCAGGGCGATTGCAATTAGAATAAATAGCATTACCAGTGAATTTAAGAATATTGTTCTCTGCCGCTTTGTGTTTGTACTCTCAGAGGAAAGGGGAAACATCGCCTTGCTGACTGGCTGGGTTCCCCAGAAGATAATCTTGCCGAGCACTGCTGCAAGTGCATAAGCACCGGCTTGTTCTGCTGAGAAGAAGACTCTGGCAAGTAGCAAATCAATGCTGTAGAAAGCAGTAACTGCAAAGGTTACGATAAATATGAGAAATGCCTGCTGATAGATTGCGTTGGTCTTCATCTGCTTTTCTTTTGCACTCAGAATATCCCTAAGCTGTCTATATGAGAGAAAGAAGGCGATTAACATTGAGATGATAATGGCGGCCATTGCGCCGTACACGCGCCAGCCTACAAGCACGAGCACGATGCCTAATAAGACTTTCAGTACTGCTTCAACAACCAAGTTTGCGCCTAGTGAGCCAAACTGTTTTCTCCCTTGCATGATTCCTCGGCCGACTGGCACGAGCAATGAAGTAAAGATAGCAATACCTGATAATGCCAGCAATGGATAGGGAATCTTTAGAACTTCGCTCAAGGGAAAAGCTAAAGCAAGGTAGACGCCAAACAGAATGAGGGCTGTATAGAATGATTTTCCAACTATTCTAGTAAATAGATTCTTCAGCTTACCTTTTGAAGATTCTTTTGAAGCATACTTTGTGATGAGCGTCTGGATTGACTCTGAAAAGATGGAGAGTATGTAGATAACTACCAGCAGCGCTGCGAGAAGGCCATATTCAGCGAGTGTCAGCAGGCGCGCCATACTGAACTGAAAAACAAAGTTCATAAAGTGGAATATATTAAAAGTAATCAGCAGAACAAAGCTGCCGGTAAGCATCTTTCTTTGGAGCGCGTTCATTCTACATCACAAGCCCCTGCCTGAACAAGATAAAACCTAATAGAATAATCAACAGCTGGGCTATCCAGATAGTGATGACGACTGTGCGCTCTGTCGGCGCAATTCCTGATCTCCTATAGATGTAGATGACGAGATGCTCAAGGCCGTATATCTTGTCGTACTTCAAATCAAGCGTACCATCTTTCAAGGGCTTGCCGAACGATTGCTTCACCAACTTTCCTCTCAGCTTGAGCAGGACCTCGAGGATTACTGGAATGAAGAAGAAGACTGCAATCTTCTCGAAATTTCCTAGAATAGAAAGGATTGCAATAAGGCCCCCTATTGGATAAGTTAGGACGTCGCCTGGGAATACTCTTGCAGGATATTTGTTGAACAGGAGAAAGGCAATCAATGCTGCAACCATGCAGAGAGCAATAAATGCTATCCATGTATTGCCTGTCATCCATGCAACTGCCGCTGCTCCTGCGAGTATGAGTACTCCCTGACCTGCTTCTAAACCGTTGAAGCCAGCAAGGAAGTTGAACGTTGTTGATGCTCCTAGAATGCCTATAGGAATAAAGATGAGCGGGTAGAAGATTCCTACATCAACCTGGCCGATAAGTGGCAGTGAGATGATGCTCTTGCCGGCATTGATTGCCATTAAGGGAACGGATGCGAATGCCACCAAGATAAGCCGAGAGCGCATGGATAAACCTCCTTTCCGCCAGCCGAACAAGTCATCTACCAAACCGATTCCTGCTAGAACTAAGACAACGGCAAGCAGTGCAAGAATCTCAATAAGAAAAGCACTAGTCTGCAGGAAAAAGACCCTATAAGCGATGTAGAACAAGATGCTTATTATGAATGCCATGATAACTATCAGGCCGCCTGAGCCGGCAACCTTCGGGGCCTTAAGCTTGTTCATGTCATCCCAGAGCAAGCCAATCTGCTGCGCTTTTCGAATCCAAGAGGGAATGAGGAGCAGAACTGTGAAGAAGCTTACAACGAGCGGAATGAGGAGGAGAGGATTCATGTTACCTGAGATTCTCGTTTACGTAATTAACTTGAACATACTCTGGGTTGACTTCCATGCCTGAAGGATAGTCAATCTCCCATATCTTAATAGGCCCCCGAAAACCTCCTGCGTAAATCATGCTGGGCGCGCTGATATTGTAGCTGCGAAGCTGCTTAACGACTGCGTCTTCTTCGGTATGCACGAGCTTGAAGTACGGATCTTGTGTATTCAAGAGATAGAGTCTGCTTAATTGGGTGTTTATGGTGCGATTGCTCAGATAAATCAATGCACCAATACTATCTTGAGAGATTCCAGTGGAAGATGATTCAAAGGAGGGAATAATCGCAACTCCTGCGTTCAATCCTTGTCCGAAGTCAATCAATGAATCCTGGTATGCGTATCTGAGAGGTATCTCGTGTTGTGTGCCTTTCTGATCTACGGCAATTGCCTTTGGAGCTTTGAGTATCCTTCCCTCTGGAGAGAATTCAATTGTAATTCCTGCAAGGCCTCCTTTTCCTGCAGGCAATCGCAGTATGGTGCCGTTTGACTCGTAAACAATATCTGCATCAAATGAGAAGCCTCCTTCGTAAAGATAAACAATGCCGTTCTTTGTCTCCAGGCGTTGCTGCTTGTTTTTTGGCAGTGTTGGGATGAAACTGGTACGGTCATACTTCTCATCTGAGCCAATGGAAGAGAATGCTCCGTACTTCCCGATGTCAGTTGAGTCAATAAGAAAATGAGTGGTGTTATGCGCGTACAGAAATTCAATCGCTTCCCTGCTGCTTCCCCCTGTCAATGCATGCCTTCCCATTAAATGATTCCAGTACGGAATGGCATTGCCTCCGTCAAGCACTGTTGCCCGCTGGCCGATGCTCTGCACCCAATATCCATAATCCCACCAGTGGCCGAACACAGCATCTTGAGGCGTATTCTCTCTGACCCATTCCATGGCATATTGCCATTGATGAGTGTATTCGCTCGGAGCGTAATTGACTGCAGTGCCCTTTGAGACACTTAAGAATGTGTATGCTCCATGGAATGAAAGTATGATGACTATAATCGCTACAATTGAGAGAACAGTGCGCGTGCTTTTCTGCTCAGCTGTGCGTGCCTTGTTTCCGAGCACCACTAAAAGATAGGAAGCAAGGTATGCTGCTGAAGGAACTAATACCATAATCAACCTGAAAGCTCCGCGTGCAGATACTAGGCTGAAGAAGAAAAGTGTGCAGAGCAACACTATCGCAAAATCAATCTGCTTAAATGCTTCAGTACCTGATTCCTTGTAGTGCCTCCAATAGTAATATCCAAATGTGCCGAGGAGAATGATGAAGCCGAGTGTGTAGAGCGTCAGGCTTGCAGTATTTGTACCATTGAATAAGTGGCTTGGCCTGAACCTGCTGAAGACGATGCTGATTAGGAAGAAAGTATAAGCGCCAGTCATGAGCATGCGTTCGCGCTTGTTGAATGAGTAAAGTAGCTTGTACACGAGCACTATTGAGCCTATGAAAAATAGATAGAAGAAGATAGGCATGCCGTGGAAACTTGGACCGAAGCTGCCTGCCCACTCATCAAAGAAAGGCTGGCGGTTCTCAGCAACTGTAACTCCAAGCCTGTCTGTAACTGGAACTACTAATGCTGCAATTACTCTGTTTACCTTGAGAGGAATAAACCCTGGTCCTAGAAAGATGGTGGCGAGCAGTGCAGCTGCGAGCAGTGTGATAATGAATGATGCTACTGGCTGAGGCGTCTTCTGCATGAATGAGAAGCGCTCTCGCAGCTTAATTCTGGTACTGATACCGTCTACAATGAGTACGGCCAAGACAAAGAATGCAATGCCGGTTGTCTGCGAGGTGATGAAGCCGAGCAAGGTGTATCGGTCAGTGAACGGCAAGATTAAGATGCACATAGATACCAGCCAAGCTGCATAAAGATATACGCGCTCTTTTGTAAAATGCCCGAAGAGGAATGCAATGAAGGCAGCGAGGCCAATTGTAGAGAGAATGTAGATGTATCCACCCCATATCATTGCCATGGCTGCTGTGGAGATGCCTGCGAGAACTGCATGAATGTATCTCTTGACGTTATGCGAGGATGTCCAAGAGCAAAGGAAAAAATAAAATGCTAGGAAGAGGAAGAGGAAACCGATAGATTCTTTCTCAGGAATGCCTGCTATAGTTCGTGGCAATAATGCAGGAAGTATGACGAGTAAAAACGAAGCGATGAGCGCTATCAAAGAGGATTGAGTGTCTCCCAGGAAGTGCATAAATGCCTTTCTAACAAAAAAGAAAAATGCGATGACTGTAAGACCAAACATGACTACAGGAAAAAGGACTGCCGAGTGCGCGACCGACTCGCTGCCAAATACTGCTGCGATCTTGTGAAACCATGCAATCAGATAAGGCAATAGCACGAGCTCGCCACTGGTCTGGAATCCTAGAGGAACATATCTCAATGCATCATGCGCCATTAATGAGCCATGCTCTACAATATACTCTGCCCATCTCAAAAAGAGAAACGGGTCAAGATCAGGACCGAGCGTCCAGCCGCCAGTAGTTACATCCTTCAGTCCAGAAAGATTAAGTGTGCGAATCTTGATGGATAGCCATGCAATCCATATTAAAATTGGATAGAATGCGAATCTCTCTTTCTTGTAGAAGCAAAACACAAGGGAGACTATGCCTGCAAGAGCAAGAAGCAGCCAGGCAGGATCAATGATAAAACCTCCAAGACTTTTGGTAAAGAACGAGACACCTGTTGGAATACCTATCCATGAAGTTGGCTTGCTGATAATGAAATCTATAAGGTTTGGCAGCAAACCTATGAGCAGTGCAACAAGTGTTAGAATCGCAAAGCCAGCTACAAATGAATCTTTAGCCAGCAGAGAACGCACACGTGCAATACGCTCTTTAACCAGAACATCTTCTTCCATGGGTTCAAGAGGGGACTAAAACCAGCTATATAAAGCTTAGGGAGTTTCGAGAGCATGTATAAGCCAGAGACATATGTCATGGGCTACCGAAAATTAGTTCTGCGTTGATTTTCTGCAGACCTAATGAAAAAAGAAGAAATAAGAAAGGAATTTTTCAAGTTAAAAAATAAAGGGCACACAAAT
>JACPXY010000046.1 GCA_016196285.1 Candidatus Pacearchaeota archaeon
CTAATTGGACGATTACTTATAATGCAAGTTCGAGTGTTCAGCTCTTAGTCGGTATCTTGAGTCCAACCAACACTACGTATACGAGCTTTGATATGCCTCTTATCTTCAACGTTACTTTAAGCCAATCAGGAGCAACGGTATTGTACACTCTCTCAGGAGGAGTTGTCAATTATACCTTGACTGCTAATGCATCAAGCACAGGATACAATGCAACAAATACCAGTATCTCGAATGGAGCTTACACTTTCAGGGTATATGCGAATAATAGTGATGGAACGAGAAATGATACTGCATCAATCATCTTCAGCTTCCGCGCTACGAATCTGACGGCGTGCGGAGAGATTAATGGAGCAGGCTATACTTATCGGCTCGGGCAAGACATCCTCAATGCAGCTGGCACGTGCTTCAATATAACTTCAGATCATGTTATTCTAGATGGTTCAGGCAGAATAATTGACGGAGATGATACTGGAAGTGACTACGGCATTATTGCGGCAAACAGAAGAAACTTGACTATACGTAATATCAATATCTCTGATTTCGCATCAGGTATTTATCTCAATAGGACACATGATTCCTTTATCATCAATGCAACTCTCAATTCAAATACGGAGAAAGGCATCAGGCTTGATACAAGCTCAAATAACTCTGTGCTTAGAGGAAGCGTGAATGCTTCAGGACAGGATGCACTCTATATTGAAGGAGGCATCAGCACAGGGAACAACTTAACGAATGTCAGCATTGCTAATACTGCTGCAAACTTCAATGACTTTACCACACAGACAGGGTATGGTTTAACCTCGGTAGATGTGAACAATACAGGAATTATTGATACTTATCTTGCCAGATATAATATCAGCAGTATTGGCGGTCTATTCTTCTTCATCTCTTCTGGAAAGGCAGAGATACGATTTCTCCGTGCTATTAATGGCTCTGGAGCTAATTTGTCTGCAGAGATTATACTTGGTAATAACACTGTATTCGTCAATGGAAGCAAGAGCACATTAAATAAGACAGCTAATATCACTTTCTATGGAATAAGCACTGGATTCAGCAATCCGCAGATGCTGCGTGATGGCACGGCTTGCTCTTCTCCTATTTGCAACAACCTCACCTCCTTGAATGCAGGAACTGTTATCTTTAATGTCAGCAGCTGGAGCAATTACAGTATTGGTGAAGGCCAAGATATTATTGCTCCAGTAGTTACTCTTAACTCGCTTACTGGCAATCTCTCTGTTTCACAAGTTACTTTCAATATCAGTACGAATGAATCAGCAGGCACTGCTTTGTACTCGCTTCATTCTGGAACAATCAATGTCAGTATGCAGAAGAATGGAAATACTAACTTTAATTATACAAATACCAGCATTGCTGACGGCACGTATACTGTGAGGTTCTATGTGAACGACACTTCCGGCAACAGGAATGATTCAGTGAGCAGAGTATTTACTATTGATACAACGAATCCTACGGTTTATCTACAGGCGCCTGTGAATGATTCTACTTCAGGGATCGCGACAATCAGTTTCAATGCAACCTTTATTGATGGAATTGGCTTGGCAAATGCAACATTCTATCTCTGGAATGCAAGTGCGTTAGTAAACACTACTGTTGGAACACTGAGCAGTACGAGCGGTTCAATTAATCTTAGTGTTGCCTTGCCACATCAAGGCAGATTCTTCTGGAACTACCGCTCTTCAGATACACTCAGCAACTATGCATTCAATAATACTAATTATACAATTGTATATAGTGCTCCTGATACTACTGCTCCTGCTGTGTATCTCCAAGCACCAATAAACGGGAGCACGGTCGAAGATGGGAATGTAAGCTTCAACGCGACCTTTACCGAGGGAATACGTCTTGCAAATGCTACCTTCTATCTCTGGAATGCAAGTGCACTGGTAAATACCACTTTCCGTGTGCTTGATGGTATCTCTAACAGCACAAATATCAGTGTTGCCTTGCCACATCAAGGAACGTTCTTCTGGAACTACCGTGTAGCTGATAATAGCAGCAATTACGCATTCAATCATACTAATTATACCCTTATTTATAGCGTTACTGATGCGATTGTACCTTTAGTTACTGTTAACTTCCCTGCTAATACTACCTATACAAATAGCAGCTTCCCCTTAATCTTCAATGTCTCGCTGAATGAGAACGGCAGTCGTGTATGGTATACACTTGATGCATGGGCTACGAATGTAAGTATGAGCAGCACTGATAATCGGAATTATAATGCTTCCAATACATCTATTAGCGATGGCTCTTACGTCTTCAGAGTATTTGCAAATGACACTTCAAATAACGTCAATAGCAGTGCTTCTGTTGCCTTTAGCGTAGATAGAACTCTGCCTTTGATAAATGTAACCGCTCCAACTAACATAAGTTATTCGAATGCGACTATCCAGGTGAACTTCTCTGCTTCTGATTCAAATAGCATTAACACTCGATGGTTTATGAATGATACAGGCAATACGACGTATACTGGAGTTACCTCACAGCAGGCATCAGAAGGAAGCCATATCTGGAGATTTTATGCAAATGACTCGAACGGTAACGCGAACTCTACTTCAGTTACGTTCTCGGTAGATAGTGTGCTGCCGAGTGTACAATTCATCTCTCCAAGCGAAGTCAATGCGTCAAATCTCTCCAGAAGTACTATCTTGATTAATGTCACGGCGAGTGATAGCACTCTAGCTTCCATTGTCATACGGCTCTTCAACGTCAGTACTTTAATGAATACTACAGTTTCAGCTACCTCACCAAACTTCATCAATTACACTGGTCTTGCTGATGGAGTATATTACTTCAATGCAACGGCGAACGATACGCAGAATAATATTAATGTGACTGAAACGCGAACCTTGAAAATAGATACAGTCATTCCAGTAATTTCTTTCATTTCACCTCATACTTTGGTTAATGATACATATGTAAAGACAAGTGCGTTTACTGTGAATGTATCCTCTGTCGATGCGAACTTCGCAAATATCACCTTGTATCTTACAAACGCGACTTCCTCTTATGATGTTGAAACTTTTGCTACAGCGAATGCCTCAAAGAACTATACTGGTCTTGCTGATGGAGTATATTACTTCAATGCTTCTTCACGCGATGGCGCGAGCAACACTAACAGCACTAACACACGGAGAGTAACTGTTGATACAACAATCCCTCTTGTTTCATTCATCTCTCCGCACACACCTTCCAATGGTTCATCACTCACCAGCACTTCCTTTGCAGTCAATATATCGGTGAATGAAACGAACCTTGCTAATATTACCTTCTACCTGAGCAACAGCACTACTCTGCTTAATACATCCCATCATATCTCCTCTATTCTCTTCATTAATTATACTGGCTTGAATGCAACTACATATTTCGTTAATGCAAGCATTGTTGACCTGGCAGGAAATATTAATACTACTCAAGTACGAACCGTTATCATACAGAGCACTGAAGTTGATACTACTGCACCAGTTGTGACCATTATCCTGCCAGTAAATGTTTCCTATTCAAATACATCCATCGGATTCAATGTCTCGCTGAATGAGAACGGCACTCTTCTGTACAGTCTTAATGGAGGCATAACTAATGTGAGCATGCGCGGCAATGAGGGCAATATTTTCGGAACGAACTTCAATCACACAAATGCGAGCATTTCTGAAGGAAGTTATACCTTCAGAATATATGCAAACGATACTTCTGGGAATCGGAATGAGACTACTCAGATTGCATTCAGCATAGACAGAACTCCTCCAGTGATAACAATCAACTTCCCGGCTAATACTACTTATACATCATTACCGATTACTTTTAATGTCTCGCTGAATGAGAATGGTGCAGTTCATTATTCTTTGAATGGAGGCATAACTAATGTGAGCATGCGCGCGAGCGATGGAAGGAACTTCAATGCTTCAAACAGCAGTATTCTTAATGGAGCATATAGCTTTATTGTATATGCGAATGACAGTGCAGGAAATGTAAACTCGTCTTCAGTAACTTTTAGTCTTGGAGTGAGCGAGGAAAGTACTCCTGCATCGAGTGCCGGTGGCGGCGGAGGTGGAGGCGGAGGGAGCAGCAGCACATTGATTGTTACTCCTCCTAAACTGAAGGTTATCCCAGAGGTGCTAAGTGTTTCATCGAAAACAGAAGAGACTGTGAGCGTCTCCTTTACTGTGTTCAATACTGGAAATACACGAGCTGACGTGCAGTTAGAAGATAACTTAGGTGAGACTCTGCACTTTGCAGATGACCGCTTTACTCTTGAAGCAGGTGAGAACAGAACAATTATCTTGCTGTTTGCAGCGTATAATCTTGAGCCTGACGTATATACTGGTAAACTGATTGTGCGTGACCAGCAAGGAGGTGAACTGCAAGTACCTGTTATGTATAATGTGCGCTCGAAATCAGCATTATTCGATGTTATGCTCTCAATACCACTTGGTCACAAGCGACCAATGCTTGGAGCTGACTTACCGTTTGATGTTACTCTTCTGAATCTAGGAGACCTGGGGAAAGTTGACGCAACGCTTTATTATACTATTAAGAATCTTGAGAATCGTACTCTGCTAGAGTTCTCAGAGACGCTTGCGGTTGAGACCTCAATCTCATTTTCGCGTACTGTACGGCTGCCTCCTGAGATGCTACCCGGACAGCACGTCATTGCGGTTCGCGTCGTTTATGGAGAAGAGAATGTAGCAACTGCTTCTGAATTATTTAGTGCACGTGAGCCAAGAACATGGATAGGATATCTCTTAATCAGCGCACTTACACTTGCTATCTTATTCATTGTACTCGTGCTTGGATATACTCTATGGAAGCAGCATACTGGTAAGACACATCCTCTTCTTGAGCAGATCCCTGGATTGGCTACACACTGATATCTCTCTCCGAGATGGATAACTGAGCATAAAATGTAATCTATCTTACGCCCCTATACATTATGGTCTTGCCATAGGGTTCTTCACTAATATGTGCTAGTCTCAGCGCACGATTGCTTGAGAAGCCTGCAAGCGACGTTTCTCAATAACAAATCGTGTACCAATGTTCTCTGAGATGACTGCGGTGATAATGAAAGGAGTAAGTGCTGCCTTGAACAGACCTTGAAGAAGAGGGATTCTTGTTTCTTTCGAAATTTCCGCCATAATCTGCTGAATATCTTCTGCTGTTAAGGTGAGCGGTGTGACTTGCAATAAGCCTCCGCGAGTAATCAGCACCTGCTTGCCGGGTCCAGGGCATTCCACCAAACTCACTGCAGGGTCTTTAAGGAAAGGAGCAAGCTTTGCAGGCATGAACGCAGAACCTCCTGCTGGAGCAGGCAGCGGTTGCAGAGGTGTGCTTTGTATCTGCCTTGCTCTCGGTATCAGCTTTTGAGGCATGTACAAATTTCTTGGCTGTGTTGAGATGATTGTCTTAGAATCTTCAAGCAATTTTGTCGGCGGGATTAGAAGTGCAGGCTTATGTTCTTGTATCTGGAGCTCTGGAGATTTAGGTACTCCGAAAGTCTTCTCAGTCCTGATGAACCTTCTCTTCTTCTGTCGTGCACTGATTGCTGCATGTACAAATGCACGGAGAAATCTCTCTTCAATAGGTTTAGCAGCGCGCATGCTTAGAATTTTGGCAGCGGCTTGCTGAGCGCTGAAGGCTGATACTCGTCTTTATTCTCATCTGTTGGAGCAGGTCTTTGAGAGCCATAGACACGTTCGCGGATACGCTCCTCAACCAATGTAAGGCCTTTTGCAATTGTCTTATTCTGCTCGAGCAATTTATCCACTTTCTCCAGAAACTCTTTGTCCTTTTCTGTTGCTTGGTTTGCAGGATGCTCTGCAAAGCTTCTAGCTGCTGACTCAAAGAGCGAGAGTAGATTTGTCATCTGCTGTGAGAGCTTATCAAATTTCTCAGCAAGATTTATATGCACTTTTTGCAGTTCAACAAGATTATGTACAAGGGTCTCTTCCAAAGATTGCTTTTTTGGCGTCGTATCAGAAGAAATAACTCTTTTTTTAGGCATAATATGGGGAGGGCTATTTTGTTTATAAACCTTATTGCTCTGAAGCGAGCAGTATATACTTCTCTTTGAGCGCTCGTAGAAATCACAGACTTTAGCAAAGGGTTTTGTGAATGCTTGTAGAAATCCACAGACTTTAGTCTGTGGTCATCATACTGCAGATTTCTCCGGCAGTCACAAAACCGCAGACAAGCCTCGGCTTTTAAGCCGAGGTTAAAACCCGAAGGGTTTTGTGAATTTCGAAAGACTTAAAATACACCTCTTGTTAACATGCCGATGGGTGCGTAGTTCACTGGTAGAATAAACGGCTCCAGACCGTTAGAAGAGGGTTCGATTCCCTCCGTGCCCATTTAGACTCTAGAGAAAAAAAGAAAAAAGATAAAGAATCGATTTAACGACGTGCTAAACCGAAGACGTTTCTGATAGCTACAATTATCGTTGCTGGTACAAATATCGCCAACAATGCGTTGAGTATATTGTCAACTAGAGTGATAGCTTGCAGTACATCTCCGCCGAATGCGCTTGCAATGATAAGCACTGCTCCCGATAACAAGAACGGTCCAGCCTCTTTATCAGCGATGTTCAGCAATCCTACAATCAATCCAATAACTACTAGGATTATCAAGATATTTCCAGTGACAGATCCGAATAGCCCAAGAATGATTGCGAGTATCACGCCTATCAAGAATGACCAACTTCCGATAAGGTTTCCTTTGCCTTTTGCCATAATGCCTCCTTTCATTAATAGAGAGTAACAGTTATTTATATAGGTTTTGCTTGCTTCCTAGAGCTTCTTGAGCTGCTCAATTTCTTCGAAACTGATTGCAGCGCCGTGAAACTTAGTCGCATAGAGCGCTGCTTCGAGCGCTTTCTTTCCTTGAAGCTGCAGAAGATTCTTCTTATAGGCAACGTAGACAAGTTCTGACGAGCGGATAAAACGGTATTTAGCGAAGATGCTGTAATCCTGCGCGATTAGTTTGACGTGCTGATTCAAGCGTTTTGACATGAGCTGCTCAAGATTCTCCGGCTTTTCAGCAAGCAATCGTGTTGTTCTCTCGTCTATAGCAATCAAATTTTCTATGTTGAGACGTGCGCATTCATCACTCAAAGCTAGACAGGATATCTCCGCCTCACTTACAATCGTAATCCATCTCCCATCTACTTGCAGATAATGGTTTGCTTTGTCGAGCAGAAGATTTGTCTCTTCCTGAAGCGTTTGTTCTTGTATTCCCAGGCTTGCAGGCATTTCAAGTATCCTTGAGTCAAGCAGTTGCTGCAGACGCAATGCTCCTAGCTCAAAGCGAAGTACGTGCATCGGTCTGTCAATGATTTCTCGTTTGACTGCTTCAGTAATGAGAAATACACCTTTCAGTCTCTGCTTCAACGCAGGCAGGATGTAGAGCAATCCGTTCATGGATAGGTTGATTAAGGTTCCTGAATCGAAGATTAGTGCTTTTTTCATGATAGTTCCCCTACCAGACGCTGTGTTTTATTCTTTATTTTATTAATCTCACTTTCTGCACCTGTTTTATCATCTGGAATATTCCATTTTATAACCTTCTTTCCATATCTCTTGCTGCCGTTAAGTATTATAGATGGAACATCATTAGCTACTATTATTGCAATATCTTGCCACTGCAGCAACTTTGTGCTAAGTCCATGAGGTTTCCCCTTCAAAGATATATTTAATTCTCTTGCTAATTTTACTTGCCGGGCATCTAAAGGATATGAACCCTGAATAATACCTGCACTTTTTGCAGTATTAGATTTATTCTTGTTTATCTTATTAAATTCTGCTTCTGCTATCCTGCTTCTAAACCTATTATATTTGCAAATAAACAGAATGTTGGTCATGAGAAAAACTCCAGAGCCATCTCTGCGCGCTTCTTGACATTGAGTGATGTATTGTATTTTGCATCCTCACTTTTTGCTTGGCCAGCATATTCAGCTAATTCCCATTGAGTAATACCCAGCATCTGAGCTGTCTGACCGAGAGAGATGCCGTGCTCGTAGATCTTTCCTGCTTTATTTAGAGATGCTTTCTTAAGCACTTCTTCAATATAAGGCTTAAGACTTATGGAAATGGATGAGAAGGCTGTTCGTGCGCTTGTTATGTGCCTTTCAAATGCTTCTGGATTGTTATCCTGCATTGCTTGTGCAGCAAGTTCAAGAAATCCTGCGAAACGTTTGGCAAATGAATCCCAATTTTTGATGCGCTGATAATCCTGACGCTCAATAACTTTGCCTACTGCATAAATCAATACCACTGCAGCGATATGGCTTGCATCTTGGGAGCACGTAGTGCTATGGATAATCTGATTTGATAATTCACGCAGCTTTACTGCATCCTGTGAGAGCAGGGCTTTGCGAGCTTCTTTGAGAACTGAACTGACATGCTCTGGTTCAGGAAACACCCCTCCTTGATTCATGCTTGTTCAAGACAGAGATATTATATAAATCTTGGTCTGATTGATTTGCTTTGTATGCTACAAAGATTAATATACCTCTCTTTCGTATTTTGTTTATGGAAGCTATTTTAGATACTAATTTCATCATAGCATGTGTCAAACGGAAGATTGATTTTCTTGAGGACTTGGGAGCACAGGGGTTTAAAGTACTGGTGCCTCGCGATGTTTTGGAGGAGTTGAAAGACTTAAGGCACGCAGTCACTCATACTGAACGAGATGCCATTGATGTTGCCCTGACTATCTTTGAAAAACGAAAGGTTAAGAAGATGAAACTCCCGAAGGGAAGCGTTGATGCAGGACTAATAGCTTTGGGCAAGCGCGGTGCGTACATTGCGACCTTAGATGCAGGAATTAAGCGTATGGTGAAGAATACTATTACGATTAATAGTTCTAGGAATCAGCTTATTCCTGAGCAAACATAGCATTTTTAAATCTCAGCTCTCACCAGGAAGATGGAACGAAAAGAGGCACTTCAAGGTACATTGACTGATGCTGATGCACAATGGAATCAGGAATCTGGGTCAGAATCCGTGTTGAAGACTTCTGAATCATTGAGCTTTCTCCAGACTGAGAAGGTTCTTGAAAAGATTCTTGATACTTCTGATTGGAGTTTGTATGCTGAGGGAGAGAAACTTGAGCCTCTTCGCTTCTCGAATGGAAAGACACAGGAAGAGGTAGTGCGAGAAGTTGTTTCTCACATTAAGAAGGGAGTGAAGGTTGTTTTTATCCATGGCGCATGCGGAACCGGTAAATCTGCAATTGCCTTGAATATTGCGCGGAAGCTGGGAAGGGCAAGCATTGTTGTTCCAGTGAAAGGCCTACAGAGGCAGTATGAAGAGGACTATACGAGCAAGAAGTATGTAATCAAGTCAAATGGAGAGAAGCTGAAGATTGCCATGATTACAGGCAGGGAGAATCACGACTCTTTGATTAAGCCAGGAGTCAGCTGCGCGGATCCATTTCTTCCTGATACAATCAAGATTACTGAGAAGAATGAGCGCATGCTGCGCGAGTACTATGAAGATAACCCGCTTATTAAGCATAAAGCTTCTCTGGAAGTCAGACAGATGAAACGAATCTCTGTGGCTCCTGCGAATCCGTATTGGAGTCCCATTCTGCCTGCTGACTTTGAAGTGCCTTTGCGGGATGCTAAAAAGAAAAAGTATCGAGGTCTCTCTGGGCGAGATTTTATATTTTATCACCGAAAGCCAGGATGCTCGTACTATGACCAGCATCTTGCCTATCTTGATGCCGATGTCATCATCTTCAATGCGGCGAAATACAAGATAGAGGTTGCACTTGACAGAAAGCCTGAGACTGCAGTTGATATCATTGATGAGGCTGATGAGTTCTTAGACAACTTTTCCGCGCAGGAGGATTTGAACATCACGCGGCTATCAAACTCTTTCAAGTCATTGTATCCTGAGCAGCCTGAGGCTCAGAAAGCGGCAGAGGCAATTGCTGCTTTGCTGCAGCTTGAGGAGAAGAATAAGCAGGCGCTCGGCGTTGACGAGAAACGCATATACTCTCTTACAGAAACGCACTTAAGCAAGGTGCTCTCTCTTATTATGAAGAGCACTGAATTGCAGGCCGAGATTTCACTTGACGAGCTTCACTATGGAAACAAGCTGGTTGAAACAGCTGATTTATTCAGGGAATTAGTAAAAGAGACATATGTAAGCTTCCAGCGGCGTGAAGGAGAGCTATGGTGCTCTCTTGTGACTACTAATCTCTCGAGCAGATTCAGAGAGATTATTGATAAAAGCAATGCTTTAGTCTTGATGTCAGGCACGCTTCATTCACTAGAGGTCTTAGAGCAGGTATTCGGCATTAATGCCTTTGCAATGGTAGATGCAGAAACATCTTTACAGGGCACTATCGAACTTGTCAAGACAGGCAAGGAACTTGATTGCAGATACTCAAACTTTACTTCAGGCAAGCACACCCGCACGGAATATCTTTATGCATTAGCAGCTTGCATACAAAAAGCGGTGAAACCAGTGCTGGTACATGTGAATGCATTTGATGACTTGCCTGCTGAAGAAGAACTATCAGCTTTTCCTGGTTCAGAACTTATCTCACGAGAGAAGCTTGCTTCTTTGCAGGAGCAGGACAAGACAGGCAGGCTCATCTCTCTGTTTAAGGCGCAGCTTGCAGATATGCTTTTCACGACAAAATGCTCTCGCGGCGTTGATTTTCCAGGCTCTCTCTGTAATACTATCGTGTTTACTAAATATCCTAACCCGAACGTCCAAAGCACTTTCTGGAAAGTGCTCCAGAAGACGCATCCGCAGCAGTACTGGAGATTCTACCGTGATAAGGCACGGCGCGAGTTCCTTCAGCGATTGTATCGCGGGCTGCGCTCCAAGGAAGATCATATCTTTATTCTGTCTCCAGACAGCAGAGTATTGGATGCTGCCAGGGAACTGCAACAGAAATCTAAGTAATGTCTATTAGAAAAGCAGTTAGTAGTTTTGAGATGATTGCTCCATGCTATCCTTAGATTTACTCAACTCTATCACGATTATTAATGACGCTATAAAAATTATGAATAGTATGATACTCGTACCATCAAGAACGGAGTTCTTGACTGCCATCAAGGATTTTCAATCCTTGAGGTTTGGATATACGGCTGTTGATTTTTATAAATATTAGTATATAATCTATAAATGGTTAGCCTTTTTAGGTGCTAACCCTCTGTTGTGTTTATTTGTTGAGCCAGACATGTTTCTTGTATCAATCTTGATTCCCGCATTATGCTTTGAAATAATTCTTGAATGAAGCGAGTATGATCCTCCATCCCTAATTCAACGGCTTGTTTGGTTCTTGCTTTTATGACTTCATTTTCTCTTTCGGGAACACAAATTGACAAATTATGCTCTCTCTTGTAATCTGCAACTTCTAATGCAACATCAAATCTTTGTTTAATGAGAATCAGCAATTGATTGTCAATCTTATCTATCTGCTTCCGGAGATTTGATAAATTATCATCCATAAAGAATCATAATTGCTAAGTATAAAAAACTATAGTTTCAATTGGCTATGTGTAAATATTGTTAGCTGATATCTGTAGATATTATTGTATTATAGATAACGATATTCTTCTTCTCTTTGTTTGATGCCTTATGGTCTTGCCATAGGGTTCTTCACTAATCTGATAACTTAAGCTTTCGCAATACTTAAATAACCCCTCTTCCTCCTTCTTTTATGGCTTTACAAAAAAGTGTGCGTGCACAGAAAAAAGCTCCTACAGGAAATGCACTTACTGCACTCTGGGGGCTTGTTGCCTGGCTGACTGGCGTGCTTGTTTCTCTTGCAGTTGGGTTTGGCATGACTTCTGGAGTGTTACGCATCCCAGAAATACCTTTGCTGGTTACTGCTACTGCTGGATGGATTGTTATTATCCTCGCGGTGCTGGGTGTTATTCTCGCACTAATTGATAAATTCACACGATAGTGCATGAAACGCGTAGTCATCATCGGCGGTGGCTTTGCAGGTTCAACTATTGCACGGCAACTTGAAGGTATCTTCTCTGTTACACTGATAGACACGAAAGATTACTTTGAGTTTACACCTGGAATCTTGAGAACTCTTGTTGAACCTGACCATGCCAAGCATGTACAAGTTTTGCATAGAAAGTATCTGAAGTATGCCAAGTTTATACTCGGAGAAGTAACAAATGTTACTCATGCATCTGTATGGGTGGAGAAACAAAAGATTCCTTATGATTATCTTGTGATTTGTGCCGGCTCAACTTATGCATTGCCTATTAAAGAATCTAATCTGGTTATGGCAACTAGAGGACATCACTTACACGCTGCGCATACTCGTCTTCAGAAGGCGCAGAGAATACTAGTTATCGGCGGCGGCCTTGTAGGGGTTGAACTTGCTGCTGAGATTGCTGAGCACTATCCTCAAAAAGAGATTACTCTCATGCACTCCCATTCACGGTTGATGCCGCGCAACGCTGAACGCGCTGCACGATATGCAGAGATATTCCTGCGTGCATATGGGGTTTCTTTATCTTTTAATGAGCGTTTTTCCAAGAGCAAGAATAAGAGATATTACACTGATACTGGCAGAGTGTTTACTCCTGATCTTGCTTTTCTCTGCACAGGCATTATTCCTAATGGAAGGTTCTTACATACGCATTTCCGTTCATCTCTGAATAGGCAGAATCAGGTCAAGGTAAATTCATTTCTCCAGGTAAAAGGGCATGAACGTATCTTTGCTGCAGGAGATATTACTGATATAGGCGAAGAGAAGACTGCCCAGAATGCAGAACACCAAGCGCACATTATTGTACGCAATATATGTGCTCTTGAGAATAGAGATTCATTGCGCCGCTATCAGCCTCGGACAATCCCTATAGTCATCAGCCTGGGCAAATGGCATGGAATACTTGAGTATGGAAGATTGGTTATTACTGGCATGCTTCCTGCATTCTTCAAATGGGCTATCGAGCGCCGGGAGATGCTTAAATTGAGGGCGTGGTGATTCCTCTCTTCTCAAGTTCAGCCTCAAGCTCCGAGATTATCTCAGGATATGTACAGAAAGGATTCGGCATATCTTTCTGCCAAAGCTGCTCTCCTACATATCCTCTATCAAACTTAAATACTTGGCATCCTGTCCAGGGAAGTATAACCTTTATCTTCTCAGCTAAATTCTTCTTATCCCAGACTTTTCTTATGATTGCAGCTCGTGCCTGTGCCCGTGTTTCAGGAGGGGTTGTTCTTGCATGAATAATCTCGCTGTCTGTAGTCACTCGTTTAATCCAAGCATTTTCCTGCATCCAGTAGAATATACTATCCTGACCGAGCAGATCATAGTCGAGTGATACTTCCAACACAGGATTGTCCTGCAGTCTGCAATTCTTATCATCACTGTGCAGTCTGCAGATATGCCTCCTCGTCACCCAATCAAGCTTGCCTACCAGCCCTGTAGGATCTGTCTCTATATGTTCAAGCCCTGTAAGGACATCTCCCCAAAAGTCTATGATCTCATCAATCTCATTCGATGCACCCCGCAGTTCATTGAATGCAGCAGTATAGTATATCCGTGCAACTCTCAGTGCAGATTCGTGTTCAGTCTCTGTGCCGATGAGCTTCCAATTATTATCTTGTATTGAGAGTGCTTTGAGCGCAGCAGCAGCGCATTCTTTTTTAAAGGGAATTGCAGGAAGTTTCTTCTGCTCATGCAGAAGAAAGAAGAGCTGCTTCACTCCCCGCTTGAGAAAGAGTGCAACCTCGCACCTGTTTGAGTCATTGCTGATATGGTGGATACGATAATGTCCAGGTACATTACCAAGCTTTTCATCTCTTGTATTCAGCACGCCACGACCCTCTGTTGCATTGCCACTTATAGCATAATCAATATAATCAGCGCGTTGAGATATCTGGAAGGAGCCATCATTTCCTATATGGCCTGCACCAGTCCAGAGTTTCTCAATTATGCTTGGGACAAGAAAGACGTGCTGTTGTTCTGGATGCACTTTCACAAAATAGCTCTCATGTGCGCCGAATGTATTGCCATAGGCATCTCTAGTGTTCTTATACAACTTCGGTTTAAGCTCGGAACCAAATACTTCAAGACAGACCTGCTCCATTGCTTTCTCATAGACGACTGCTTCTCTGGCGTTCTTTACTTCAGGGGGACAGATCTCAGGATGGTTCATATCAACATAGATATATCCTCCATTGTACGCGTATACTGGCAGTTTTTTCCCTAGATGATTATCCCTCAACTCTAGTTCATTCGGCTCCCCCTTAATACCTTCAAGCTCAATTCCCAATTCAATGTCTGCCCCGAAGATTATCGGAGAAATCTGTGACCCCATACTCTAGGTGTATTAGAAGTCTTTTTAATGTTTATGATTGTTTATTTTTATGTAATAATATTTATATAGAATGATGTACTTACTTATCTGATCTCTTGAGCATCTTCTTGCCGTGCATGTATGGAATCAATGCATCTGGAATTTTGATCTCTCCTGATTTTTGCTGATAATTTTCTAGAATCAATACGAGCGCACGAGATGTTGCTAGTGCTGTATTGTTGAGCGTATGAACTACTCTTTTTGCGCCCTTGCCGTCAATGCACTTGATATTCAGCTTACGCGCCTGGTAATCAGTGCAGTTTGAGAGAGACATGACTTCTCCGTATTCTTTTGTCGTCGGCCTGTAAATCTCCAAGTCTGCGGAGCGGTACTTCCAGTCTGCTAAATCTCCTGTGCAAAGCTCAAGAACTCGATACGGCAGCTTTAGTGCCTGCAAGATTTCCTCCGAGTTCTGCAATAATTCATCGTACATTTTTTCTGATTCCTCTGGCTTGCAGAAGATAAACTGCTCAATCTTGTTGAATTGATGTGTCCTCCACAATCCTTTTTCGTTGATGCCATGTGCGCCGACTTCTCTCCTAAAGCACATTGAATAAGAAAAGTACTTCTTTGGCAGTTCTGATTCAGAGAGCATCTGGTCAGCGTGCATCGCAAGCAAGGATTGCTCAGCAGTACCTATTAGATGAAGGTCTTCGCCTGCAATTGAATAAACAGACTGTTCAATTGCCGTCTTATCCATGGACGCATAAATTGCTTTTTCTCTAAGCATTAACGGTGTTTCAATGTAGGTGTATCCTTTCTTCTGCATAAACTCGATAACGAATCTAATAAGTGCCTGATTCAACAAGGCAAGGTCGCCTTTTAGGTAGTAGAATCCGTTTCCTGCAACGCGGGCAGAGGCGTCAAAGTCAGCCATCCCCAAGGATTCAGCTAGTTCCACATGTGTCTTTATGGGAAAGTCAAACTTTGGGATGTTGCCGACGCGCCTTATTTCCCTGTTTTCAGCTGCGTTTTTTCCTCGAGGGGTGTGTTTTGAGATAATGTTAGGCAGCTGCAACAAATTATAGTTAATTCCTTGCTCAAGAACTTCCATGCGCTTTTCTACTTCAAGAATCTCCTCTGGAATCTTCTTTGCTTTTTTCAGTAATGCAGCTACACTCTTCTTTGCTTTCTTTGCTTCATTCACTTCCTTAGATACTTTATTTCTGGATGTACGCAGCGCATCTGCTTCTGCTTTCAATTCTCTCCATGCTTTGTCTGTCTTGAGAATCTCATCTACCAGCTTCAGCTTAATGTCCTGGCCTTTTCTCTTTATGTTCTCTTTAATAAGGTCTGGCTGCTCTCTGACTAGCTTAATGTCAATCATATTCTCTAAAGGATAGGAGCTTATTTAAATATTAGTTCTACAAGAAGTTTGAATTGTTCTTCGCTTTCAAAAGATCATGTTTGTGTATCTTGCCCTTCTCTTTGTACTTTGTACGGTCGGTTCCGAACTCTTCAATCATATGAGACGCATAATCTCCTCCGAGATGATGCGGAATTAAGACATAGTCTATTCCTTCTTTGTATAGGTCAAGTGCTCCGCGAGGCTGTTCTGCTGTTGCAATGAAAGTTGCTTTTGCCCCGATTTCTTTGAGGCGCTCTCTAAGGATGAGATTTGCTGATTCTTCAGGAATTGTGGAGATAATGAGTTTTGCTTTATGCAAAGGCAACTCGGTCAGCAGGTCTTTGTCGCCTGCATCGCCGTAGATAGTGTTAAGACCCTCCTTGCTTAACGAGAGAACTACCTTCGGATTGTAATCAACGACTACAAAAGTCTTATTCATCTTTTTTAAAGTCTGCAAGACCTTAAAGCCGATACGGTGATAGCCGAATAAGATGATATCGTAGTGTTCTTCTCCTCTCTTTCTTGAGTCTATACGGTGCTTCCTGTTCTCGAATATACCCAACAAGTGTGATATCTTGTTGAAGATGCCATGCGCATAGTAGATGCTGTAGCTACTGACTCCTATGGTGATGATGGCAATCATGACTGCTAAACTCATGATCTCCTGATTTAAGTGGCCAAGAGTAAATCCGAGAAGAACCAAGATAAGCGAGAATTCTGATATCTGTGCAAGACTCGAGCCTGCAAGGAAATTAGTGCGTTTTTTGTACCCTGCGATTCTCAGGACTGTCATGACAATCAAAGGTTTGCCGATAATGACAAAGAGGGAGAAAAGGATAGCTTGTTTTATCAATGCACCATTTATCTCACCTGCAAGCTGGCTTCCGAAGAAGACGAAGAAGAGCACTACGAAGAAATCCCTAAGCGGTTTTATTTTACCCCCTAATTCAAGAGTGTATTTGCTCGATGCTAACGACATGCCTGCTATCAATGCACCTATCTCAAGCGAGAAGCCGAGATAATCGAATAATGTTGCCAGGACTAATGCCCAGGCAATTCCGAAGAGGAATAATGCCTCCTGATTCCTGGCAAGATGGTTCATGAATCTGTTCAGAACAAGTGATGCGCCAATAAGGATTGCGAGAATCAATGCAATGACCAGCCCTAAATTCTTCAGAATAAACAACAGATTACCTCCAGCATCCAAGAGAGGTATCACCATCAGTGCAATTGCGGCTACAAAATCTTCTACAATCAATATTCCTAGAGCAATCCTGCCATGCAACGTGTCTATCTCTCTTTTATCAGAGAGTATCTTGACTACTACTACGGTTGAGGAGAATGCTAGTGCAGCTCCGATATACAAGGCACTGGTACTTCCGAAACCGATGCCTAGTGCTATGAGGAAGCCAATGCCACCTGTCAAAATTATTTCAGCAATGCCTGCAAATGTTGAAACACCGCCAACTTCCTTCAAGACACGCAAGTCCAAGCTAAGACCGACAATGAATAGCAAGAATGCAACTCCGATATGCGCGAAGATATTGATGATATCAGAGAATTCTGAAGAGGTTCCGATGAAGTTGAGGAATAAGGGACCAACGATGATGCCTGCAATCAGATAGGCGATAATCGGCGGCTGCCGGATGAACCGGGCGATGACTGCACAGAATGCGGCAATTGCAATGATAAGACTAATATAGACCAACACCTCTTGCGCCATGTATCATTAACGCACAGGTGTTTTAAATAGGTTTTTATATGCCTTAAAAGTCTCAAGAGAATCATACTCACCTCACATGGCTGAGGTGAAGGGCTCGTCGCACGCGGCGCGGCGGGCCCACCTTATCTTTCTTCTGTATTTAGACATAAGCTTTAAAAAGCACTTTCTGCATGCTATGAGATGGCGAAGGTTAGAATCAAGTTGGCAAGCATTGACATCAGTGCATTGAATCCGGTAATCGAGAGCATCAAGGAGATTACCAGCAGGGCAGGTGTGCTCATGCGCGGGCCAATTCCCATTCCAACGCGCAGACTTAAAGTAACTACGCGGAAGTCACCGTGCGGCAATGGGACTGCCACTTTTGACCGGTTCGAGATGCGCGTGCACAGACGAATCATTGATCTGCCTGCTGAAGATAGAATATTGCACCCAATAATGAAACTTCAGATTCCAAGAAGCGTTCAGATTAAAATTGAGATGAAGGATTGATTTGATTCTAGCGGAAGACTTCCCCTTTCGTGGCTGGCCTGACATCTCCTGAGTGAATATCTCCACTTGGAAAGTAACGGTACAACGCTTTCTGTCCTGGAGACTGGACCACATGCACTTTCATCTGCGTACCTTGTTCGTTCGCTTCCGGCAGAATCTGAATGGATGCGTAGGCTTGCGGAGCAGCGTAGTATGGGAATCCAGGTGTTAGATTGGCTATCCTGAACACGCGCATACCTTTCTTTGTGATAAATCCGTAGTGTACACGATGAATACCATCATTAACTAGATCAAAGATACCTGATGTACTGGTATGTGTCAATGCTTGTGCCTCTGGATTGATACCAAAGCCTTGCGAAGCAATATGTGCTTTTAGCTGTTCCCCAAATAATGATTCGTAATTAAGCTTTCCGAGTTTCGCAGGAATGTGCCATCGTTCGACAACCGGCGGCAGCATGGTCCATAGCGTCTCCTGTCCATCTGCTGTCTGTGCTATGAAATCATATGCATGAGTCAGATTAGTGATATCGATACCTTGTTTCTGAAAAAGCGCTGCGAGCTGTTCAATGCGTGTGAGGTGTGATTGATACACATTCGGCTGCGGCGTATGCAGTCTTTGAGGAATCTGCTCAGCAGGAATGAACTCATCGGTAAATTCCGCATGCTGATAAATCTTTACATCGGGAAAGCCGCGTAGATACACTTTTCTCAGTCGGTTCGCCAAGCTGTCATTTGGACCGAAGAATGGTATCTGCTTCAGAATGTGTATTCCCACCACTTCTTGATTCATAGCAACACCCCCTCAAGATTATGGATATGAGGTATGAAGAGATCTGCCTCAGGAATATTATTCCAGACTGCTATAGTTTGCATGCCTGCATTGCGGGCAGGGATAATGTCTGATTTTCTGCTGTTCCCTATATAGACATGTGATTCTGAAGGGAGACCAGTTTGAGAGAGTAGATATTCAAATGCCTTCCCTTCCTGCTTGTGTCCTGCCCCAGATGTGTCTCCGTAGATACGATGCCTAAAATTTACTAGATTTATGCCCAGCGCGTTCAGCTTTGCCAGTGCAATCTGTTCTGGACTTGAGGTGATTAGGAACGTTGTCTTGTAATTCTCAGCTATGCGTGCGAGCATCCGTGCAACCGTGTGATCCACGACAAGCAGGTCAAGTATCTCTGCCTGGCTGACCGCTTCATCTGCACATCTGCCTGCTTCTTGTGCAGTATAGCCAGCGCGCATGAGCACTTTTCTCCCAGACTGGAGTTCAACATACTCTCTTTCAAAGAATCCCCGAGCTTTCTCCACAGAATCTAACTGAGGCATTTTAGTGAGGATATCTTGAGCCATCCGATTTCTAATACGGTTATTGATTCTTGGATCGCTTTCATACAGACATTCATCCAGATCGTAGCCAACGGCCTCTATCACCTCTCGTTTGAGCATTACCTACGTTACGTGATCAGCTATATAAAGATTGTTCGCATGCAACATATGCGTTACTCCGGAATCTGATTGTGCAGCTTGTAATGCAACGCACCAAGCTGCATGCCTATCCAGAGCGCGTGGTCCGAATCAATGATCGTAGCATCCTGGCGCAACTGATCCTTTATTTCTAGGGCAGATGCACCTCGATATGTCCTTAACTTCTTGCCGTCTGGAGCGTAATGCTCGGCAATGATATCATGGCCTTCACTTGTAAGCACTAGATACCCTCTCGGATCATTCACATCGATCTTTACCTTGCGATATCTCTTTACAGTATCAAGTGCAGCATTTGTCTTTGCATCATTCGGGTCAATGCCAATCCACCTGCTCCGGATGTTGATCCTGCCCGGCTCAATGCCGATACGCTGCGCAACATACTCCTGGATACCACGTAGTCCATACAAATTCATGAACCAGCCGGAGACAGCGCTGTGCGTCCTGAAGCTCGCAGTCAGATTTAGCTTTTCATCATGATTGAATAAGTAGAGATCAGTCAGGCAAGGTACTGATGAATCCGACTGGCTCGGAGATATGATATCGGTAGAATTATCCCAAGTAGTCATGAATCCCCTTCGATCTACTGGATCTTCCTTGAATCTCTGGACAATCAAATCGAGCGAGTCAACACCGAAATGCTCTCTGATTCGATTGCCGTACGTATATGCCAGCCCTTCAGGCAGCTTGCCATCCAATACACTTTGACGATGACCTTCAAGCTTATCAACGTCAAAGCCGAACTGCGCAAGCTGCTCACGCGATTCAATTGCTGGGTTGAGGATTGTGACATCAAGATTATACAATGCTCTTCGCTGTCCTTTCTCTAGCTGCACATTGATGCCGAATCGGTCGATAGTATAGATCATCTCCATCCATGCCTGCAACGGTGTTTTGGCTACGAGGTTATGGTTCATGATGTCTGAAGGGAAATCCTTGAATTCAGGTTCTACTAATGTGACAGGCACTCGATCCTGCTCCGTTACCTGATGTATCGGAGCTTGCTGCACAAACTTCACTAGTCCTTCCAGTTCATTCGGCCCGAACCTTTTAATCTGCAGTCGAGTAAATAATCCCGGATGTAATTGCGGATCTAACGGATATTCAGTGCCTTTTATTCTGCCGAGCTGTCCAGGATTTGCAGGAACTTCAACGCCTTGCTGGAGAAAGTTCATTAGATAGGTAAAACTAGGAGCTGCCTTCACATCATTACCGGTGACCGCAAGGTATTGAATCTGAGGGTTATGGGCGAGATTCGCCAGCATCTGTGGTAAACCGTTGCCGTATAAGCTAGTCAGGGTCACCAACGGAGATTCAGCAGTGAAGAGTGCGGGAAACCTGTTGCGTAAGGTGTTCCAGATATCCCATGGTTTTGACCAGAGCGTGATGATGCCTGCAGTGCCGTGAGGATTGATGACATTAATGTTCTCTTTATTGAAGTCATCTCCTGGCAACAGGCGCCTTTCTTTTTGCACATAGTAAAGCGGCTTGAACTCCATCTCCATCGCTCTTATTGTTATTATTTAAGGATGTAGATAGTCGAATAGGTATAACATAAGCCTTAAAAGTCCCTATTGCTCTGGAGTTGAAAGCCGACATGGGACAATGGTACTCCGCGCGCTTGGAGAGCGCGTTACCTTCGGGTTTTCCAGGTTCGATTCCTGGTGTCGGCGTTTTCAGGAATCGAAGTACTCACAGAGCAAAGCTCCGTGGTAACTTCAACTCTAAAGAGATTGAAGTATTCCTGGTGTCGGCGTTTTTACTCTCTTCTAAGGACAGTAAAAGTATAAATACTTCTGATGAATATCTATGATTAGATGGTTGACGTTATCATCTAATATCTTCGCAAGAAGAGAACTATGTTGCACGATCCTGAAGGGCGGGCTTTAGGCGCAAGCCGAACCGCGAGGTGAAACCTGCTTAATTCAGGATGTCGTGTGACACCCATAGCTCTATAAATAAGGTTTTTTTCTGTGTCTTATGCAAATCAAAAAACGAACACTCGGCATCTTTATAATCACTGTTTTAGTGATTATTCTAGGAGTTATTTATATGAATCAATCATCAGGCACGAAGGTCTCACTTGAGACGAATAAGGGAACTGTTGTTATACAGTTGTATGATGATATGCCTATCACTGCAGGGAACTTCAAGAAGCTCGTGGAGTCTGGATTCTATGATGGCGTGACTTTTCATAGAATTATTCCTAGATTCATGATACAGGGAGGGGATCCAGAAGGCGACGGGACAGGCGGTCCAGGTTATACTATCAAGGATGAGTTCACGCATGCTGGCGGGAATAAGAATAGTCGAGGCACAATCAGCATGGCAAACGCAGGACCGAATACTGGCGGGAGCCAGTTCTTCATTAATCTGGTTGATAATACCTTCCTTGATGGAAAGCATCCTACATTTGGAGAAGTTGTGGAGGGAATGGATGTCGTTGATGCTATTGCTGAAGTGGAAACGAATGCGAACGATAAGCCTGTGGAACCAGTAACTATCCTTCATGCTTCAATGTTATGAGGACAACTGGGCCTGCAGATACGCATAACCGTCATAAACAGGCATTTTCAGAACAAGTGCGAGAGGTAATTAGGATATCAGATATACTTTTGCTGACTTTAGATGCACGACATATCACTGCTTCTCGAATTTTTGAACTTGAGAAGGAGATTAAAGAACACGGCAAACTGTTAATTCATGTTCTTATGAAAAGCGACTTGGTTGATGCCGAGTCGGTTGCATTAAGCCATGAACTAGAGACGCTTTCGCATCCCATCCTCCTCTCTGCCAAGAATAGAAGAGGTATTGGAAAACTGCGCGAGCGCATCCATGTGCTTGCAAAAAGGTTCACTGAACATCCTCACGTGCATGTCGGCGTGATTGGCTACCCAAACACCGGCAAGAGCAGTTTGATTGGCATGCTTGCCAGACGCGCTGCTGCGCCTGTCTCTTCGCAGCCAGGATTTACGAAGCATATGCGGAAGATACGGTTTGCAAAAGGCATCCTCCTGCTGGACGCACCGGGAGTCATTCCTACAAAGGAGAGTTTATTTGGAGACCGTGATTTGAAGAAACATGCACTGTTGGGTGTGCATGTGCCTGAGAGTGTTAGGAATCCTGACCTGCTTGTTGCTGAGCTAATGAAAAATTATCCTGGAAGATTTGAAAGACAGTATCAGGTCGAGGCAGATGGAGATGTTGAACTGTTGCTGAGCACACTCGGTGGGAGATGGAAATTACTGAAGAAAAAAGGAGAGATAGATACTGAACGAGTTGCCCGCCGTATCCTCAAGGAACATTATTCTCAGAGGTAATCTTTTATGGAACATCAGATGAGACTGAATCCAGAGCATTTCGAAGCCATTAAAGCAGGCAAGAAGAAACATGAAATCAGACTTAATGACGAGAAGAGAGAGAAGATTAACGTAGGAGATATTATTGTATTTTCTAAGAGACCTGAATGTAAGGAGAATATAAAAGTTCGAGTTGTAAGCAGGACAGAACATGCAGAGTATCAGAATCTTCCTCCCTATTATTCAAGAGATGAGATGAAGAAGTATGGAATTGTGGTTTTTGGGATAGAGTTATTCAAGCCCGAATGACTGCGTGAAATTGGAGATTAGTCTGTATTGTTCCAGGTAATTGACGCCTTTCTCTGTAATTGAGTATGTCTTGTTCTTCCCTACTCTCTTTTCTATGATGAACTCTTTTTCCTTCAATTCCGTCAGGTACTCTTCCATCATCATATAAGAAAGATTCGATTTGTACAAGATATGTGTTGGTTTGATGCGCCCGCTCTTGTTCTTGATTACTTCTAGGATGTCTCGAATGATCTCCAGCTTGCTCCGCTTTTTGTTCATGAGGGTTTGTATCGCAATGTTCTCACGAGTGTTGCCAAGAATAGGCTGTAGGCGCCTATCTCAATAATATGGCCTAGTACATACGCCCATGAATCTGCAGGAGAGAATGCAAAGCCGATATTGCTGATTATCAAGAGGACGAAGCCGATGAAGACGAGCAAGGTTTTACGATTGCTCTTGCGGTAATATTCAGTCAGGTAATGGAATGCGATGAAGGAGAGGAGGAAGATGGCAAGAAGGCGCATTGTCACAATCTGATTCACGCTGACTAGGAGTACCATTAGACTTGGACCGAGCATGAGATAAAAGATTGCTCCGCGTTGTGTGTTGAAGGTCGTGTGCGCAAGTAATACTAATCCAGTGATGAAGAGCAGCATATAGGCATAAAATCCTAGGACACTGGCTGCACTAAGCTGATAGATGCTGACTGTCGGGAACTGTTCTTTTAGTCCAGGCACAGTTACGGCATTCATGCCTGCCCAGAATACATACGAGAGAGCGATAAAGAGGAAGCCAACTCCGAATCTGCGAATGGTCTGCTCTTTAGTTAAGGCATATATCTTGAAGGCAGCGATGGCTATTGCTAAGGTAATGAGACTGAATAATGCCTCTATCGTGCTGTCAATACCAAAGAACCAGCTCGGCACGAGATAGTTTATCATCCTTATCAAAGGATGACACCTTGCTTTTTAAGCGTTATGGAACTTGAGTCGCGAGTTTCTCTTCATAATTGATTAATAAAGGCATTTCATAAGAGAGATAACTAAATACTACTTAAGGAGGTGGTGTTGATGCCGAGTCGGGGGCGAATTCGCCCCCATTCATACTTTTTCTCAGGTCGTGCGCGTTAACCCGCGCGCACGGCTTCGCCCCCTATCAGAAACTATTAAATAGAATGTTTGTTTGTATGCTCCATGCTGAAAAGAGGGTTCTCACACTCTATATCTTTACTATTCTTCGCGCTTCTCCTTCTTATCTCGTTAGTCATTGTCGTTGCACAAGAAAGTGAGTCATATACGCTAGTCTATGCTCCTGGAAATGCCTTA
>JACPXY010000044.1 GCA_016196285.1 Candidatus Pacearchaeota archaeon
TTATATCCCAATTTAAATGCTCATTCGGCATCGTAGTTCTACCTATGACTATACTCCAAGGTTGTGCCTTCTTCAAATCCTCTAGTGCTTGAGGAGAGGTATGGGAAACATGAATAAGGTAGGCATCATAATTAGGTGGAAAATTAAACTTCTTTCTATCATAACAATAAGTTACCTCTAAATTTGGTTTTACCTCAATAGATTGAATTGTTGGGACTATAACTTCTTCTGCAATTGTCTTATTGTCTAAAACAAAAATTCTCTTTATCATCGTCTTAGTGCCTCCACGGGACTTAACCTTGAGGCCTGAATGGCCGGCAAGATGCCTGAAATTAATCCTATTATTAAAGAAAATGAAATTGCTGACAGAATGAGCGGGTATGAAATTTGAACTTGCAGAGATAAGCCTGAAAGATAATTTGATGCTAAAGAAGATGCGCTGAAGGCGAGAAGAAGACCGATGATTGCTCCGATAATTCCTCCTGCTAATCCTAACAATGCAGATTCTGTTATGAAGAGTGCGAGTATATCTTTTCTTCTTGCTCCTAGGGCTTTCATTGCTCCTATTTCCCTTGTTCTTTCCAAGACAGATGTGTACATTGTATTTGCAATTCCTATTCCCCCAATTAACAATGAAATTGCCGCTATTCCTGAAATTACTATATTGACAATGTTTAGGATAGTTGTAATTGCTGAAAGACTTTCTAAAGGAGTTTGAACAGCGAAGTCTTCTTCTCCTAAATCCTGCTTCCTGTCTTTTCTTAATTTGTTTTCAATTGCTTCTGCTGTTTCTTTAATTTTTTCTGAATCCTGAACTTGCACTGCTATCAAGTCAATTTCATCCTCTATCTTTAGAATTTCCCTTAAATCCTGCTCTGGCATTATTATTACTGAATCAATGATGAAGCTTCCTGATTTTTCCAATATTCCTATGACTTCAAATGTTTCTTTCTGAATGAGAAGCTTGTTTCCTACTTCTAATTCTTTTCCAAATGTCTCTTCATCTGTGAATGCATTTCCTAAAATTACTTTCTTTCTGTCTGAAGAAGATAATAATTTTCCATCTAAAATCTCCGCATTCAATACATCATAGACTATATCTGCTTCTTCGCTGTCTTCTGGCAATGAAGTTATAGTTTGGAATATTGACTTCTTGTTAAAATTGACTTCTGCAGTTCTTATATATCTTGGAATTGCAAATTCTACTCCATTTACTGATTTTACTAAATCTAGGTCATGCTCCGTTAATTTTTTAACAGCTGTTGCTCCTGGAGGGCCGAATCCTGTTTCTGCGCTCTGCACAACTAATTTGTCAGGGTCAAGAGAAGAAAATTGGCCTGTGATTGCTGACTCCAAGCCATTTCCTAAAGAGATAAGAGAGACAACTGCTGCAATGCCTATAAAAATTCCTAACATAGTAAGATATGAACGTATTCCTCGCTTTCTTAGGTTTTTTAATGCGAGGAGGAAATAATCAAAGAACATTATCTATACCCCCTCTGTGCGGATTAAGGGTTTTCCATTTTGCAAATGATGGACATTCAGATGGGCTTGGAAGAGCTGCAATGCCTCTTTTTGCAACTATCTTGTCTCCTTCTTTATACCATTCAGCTTCTTTTAACTCCTTAATATCTATTGATGGTAAAAAATGATATATAGAAACATCTGGAATAAATTCTTGAGCTAGAATATTTGGTTGTTCTCCTCTCCATAATGAATTAGAGAAATTTGTATCTTTAGTTGTAAATAATCTAGGGTTATGAGTATCTAAATGGTCTTCCAACCCAGAAAGATAACTAATACTGGTGACCATTATTCCATATCCATCAATATCTCTTTTTTGTTCTAAAAAATCTTTTATCTTCCCAAAATCTCTTGCTTTTATTCTTTCATCCGCATCCAAAACCAATGCTCTTTTTGTCCTCACATGTGTAAGAGAACGATTTCTTGATTGAGCATATCCTTCAAAAGGGTGTTGAAAGACTTTAAGATTTGGAAATCTTCTTCTTAAATCCATTAGAGTTTTGTAAGTTCCATCAACAGAACCGGTATCGAGAATGACTGCCTCTTTAACAAATGGAGCTGTTGATTCAACAAAGTCAACTATTCCTCCGGCAGGATTCATCATTTCATCCCTGACAATTGCACATAGACTTGTATCTGGAAGAACTATTGAGGGCATGATATTAAGCTCCGTATGTTCTAGGACCTTGATAATTACTTGCTGGAGTAGTTTCTAAATGATAATTTGAACTTCCTTGAGAAGAACCTGTGTATGAATTGCTTGTATTTCCTGATAATTCATCGCTAGAATGATTTCTTCCATCTAATTGGCACATTATTTCATCTCCTGCACTTTTTGCATTGACCTTTTCAATCTTCTTCTCTTTGCAATTGCTCTGTAAATAAGCAAGATGACAATTATCAGGATTACAATTCCTATGTATAAAGGAACATTGCTTCTTTTTATCAATCCTAATTCCAATGCCTCTTCTTTTGTGTATACCTGCACTGGAAGAGTGATTTGCTTTGTTATTTTCTTATTGTTGAAGTCAGTGTATTCTACCTGTGCTATAAAATCTGAATCCTGCTTGTCAAAGACTACATCGTAGCTTGCTGTTTCAAAATCGTCTGAATCAACACTTCCTATGTAGATATTTGATTCTGAAAGCAATGTGAAACCATCAGGAAAAACTTTTACTGATACAAATCTTGCGTCTGAAAAGCCGGAGTTTACAACTTTAAAGTTTATTTTTCCCTGCTGTGCTAAAACTGGATTTTCTGTTTCAATTGAATATGACAATTCTGGCTGTGCGAAGATTGTAACCCCTACAAATCCGGTTTTTGTTTTTTCAGTATTATTTGTGAAATATTTTATTGTGTATGGAATTTGATAATCTCCTGATTCTGCTGTGTTTGAAGCTTTTATTGTGAACCTGAATGTTTCTTCATCTCCTTCATCAAGTTCTTCAGTTGATTTTTCTGAAGCTCCTACAGGAATGAAAGGCAAGCCTGCAGTGTTTATTGAAACTGAAATACCTTCATTAAGGTCAAAGTTAAATGTGTTTTCAACATCAAGAAAAATGTCTCCTTCACTGCCTGGCTTTATTGTGTCTGTGCTTGATGATGTTACTGATAGTGCAGAAGCTATGCTTATCAGAAAGATGAATGCCAATAGAGCTGATAATATTGATTTTGTTTTCATGTTAATTTCTTATTAAAGGAGTTTAAAAGCTTTATGTAATGTAACTTGAAAGGGAAGACAGATAATCTGGCTCTTATCTTTACAAATAACCTTGTTTAAGCAAAAGTTCTGCTGTAAGAATCGCTCCGCCCGCTGCTCCTCGAATAGTATTATGTGACAAACCAACAAATTTAATATCTAATACATCACATTTTCTTAATCTTCCAGCTGTAACAGCCATTCCATTTTCTGCATATATGTCTATTATTGGTTGGGGTCTATCAACTTCATCTCGATATATAATCGGGCATCTTGGAGCACTGGGCAGACTCATTTCTTGAGGCAATGAAACATACCTATTCCATATCTGCAAAATCTCCTCAATTGAGGGTTTTCTTTTATAAAACTCTAAATTTACAATAGCGGTGTGTCCGTCCCTTACTGGAACGCGCGTGCATGTCGCAGAAATATCTAATCCTTGATAGTTTACTATCACTTTATTTTTAACTTGCCCTAGAATCTTTAAAGGTTCTTTTTCTGTTTTTTCATCTTCTCCTTGAATATAAGGTATTGTATTATTTGAAATTGCTAAGGAAGATATGCCTGGATAACCTGCTCCTGAAAGTGCCTGCTCAGTTGAAACAATTAATCTTCTTGGAAAATATCCTTCACTCATTAAGGCATGTATGGGAGCCATAAAACTTTGTATGGAACAATTAGGCTTGACAACAATAAATCCTTTATCCAACCCATAATTTTTTCTTTGTACGGGAATTATATTTAAATGTGCAGGATTAATCTCTGGAATTATCATGGGGACATCCTCTGTAAATCTATGGGCTGAATTATTGGACACTACTGGAATTCCTGCTTGTGCATACCGCATCTCAAGTTCTTTTACCTCTTCTTTAGTTGGAAGCTCAACAGCAGAAAAGACAAAATCACATTTTTCTAATGCTTCCTTTAAATCATGCACGTTTCCTAAAACTAAGTCTTCAATGTTTTTAGGTATATCTCTTTGCATAATCCATCTTCCTTCCACTGCCTCTCTAAATCTTCTTCCTGCACTTTTTGGAGAAGCTGCAAGATATGTTAGTTCAAACCAATCGTGATTCTGCAATAATAATATACAATTCTGCCCCACTGCTCCTGTTGCTCCAAGTATTCCTGCTCGCAATTTTACCATTAATCTGTCTTATCTTAAAGATTTATAACTCTTTCTTTTGCCTAATCTTTCTTCCTAGCAATTTCTTAATTATAACTTGGGCATAATTAACAATGAGTTGAGGCGGTAAAAATCCTTACGGAAAAGCGTAAGCTTTGCATATTATACACAAGTGCTAAGTGTTACAAAAAATGTATCACTTTAATCTATAAGTGTTACAAAAAATGTATCACTTTAGAAAGGTTTAAATATGTGTTATTTCTTGAATGAGTATGAGAAGAGAAGATATATCATTTGTGCTTTTTGCCCAACAGAAAGACTTTGAGGAAGAAAAGCCAATAATAAAAAGACAGATTGTTGGGAAAGCATTAGATTTGATAAAACTTAATTTACCTTTAGTTATAACTGGGGTTAGAAGATGCGGAAAGTCATACCTTCTAAAAATAATAAAAGATGAACTCAAACTGAAAAATAAAGAATATCTTTACATTAACTTTAATGATGACAGACTTGCTAATTTTGAGATAGAAGACTTTCAAAAAATACTTGATTTTGTGCATGAGCAGAGATATGACGAAAAGTGCTTCTTCTTTATAGATGAGATTCAGGAAGTGGAAAGATGGGAAAAGTGGATTGATAGAATAAAGGAGAATCATAAAATAGTTATAACTGGCTCAAATTCAAAACTATTAAGCAGCGAGATTTCAACGATACTTACTGGAAGGTCTTTGAGTTTATGGCTTACTCCATTAAGCTTTAAAGAATTTCTTGATGCAAAGAAAATATTCCTTGAAGATTGGAAGATTGACTTAAAAAAGCAGGCAATAATAAGGTCTGCATTTTCAGAATATCTGCAGGATGGCGGCTTTCCAAAAAGAGTGCTAACTGGAAAAAATATAATAATTAAAGAATTATATGAACAAATACTCTACAGAGATATAGCTGATAGATTTGGAAAAGGACAAACTAAAGCGATAAAAGAAATTTCAGTTAATCTTCTCTCTAAACCTTCAAGTTTGGTGAGCATAAGGCAAATTTCTTCCCTAACAAATATAAAAAATCTGGGAACAGTCAAATCTATTCTTGATGCCTTTGAAAATGCCTTCTTATTCTTCTTTGTAAATAAGTTTGACTTTTCAGTAAAAAAGCAGATACAAAACCCAAGAAAAGTCTATTCAATTGATAATGGAATTCCTTCCCATCTTGGATTTAGGATGTCAGGCGACAAAGGAAAGCTACTGGAAAATCTGACCGCAATAGAATTAAAGAGAAGGGAGAAGGATATATTTTATTATTCAGATAAAAATGAATGTGATTTTATAATAAGAGAACGCAATGAAATTGCTGAAGCAATTCAGGTATGCTATAACCTAACGGAAGAAAACAAACAAAGAGAGATAAATGGTCTATTGGGTGCAATGGAAAAATTTAAGTTGAGAACAGGCCTTATTCTTACGCAGGAGCAGGAAGAAGAGATAAAAATCAATGGCAAAATTATAGAAGTTATTCCTGTTTGGAAATGGCTTCTGCAAGGAGTCCAAAAATGAAAATTTTCATAATTTCTGATACTCACTTTCACCATAAGAATATTATTGCTTATTCTAATAGACCTTTCGCCTCGGTTGAAGAAATGGATACAGAAATGATAAGGAGGTGGAATAACAAAGTAGGGAAAGATATAGAGAACTGCGTAAGATAGATTACATTTTGTACGCAATTCTCTAATGGATAACTGCTAAAAACTATGTCATACAAACAACGCAGTTATCCATAAGTCAATAAGAAAAGCTGGTTTTTTACTTGCTGAAGGTACCCTGAAAATTGATAATATTATCTTTAGCCATCTCCCATTGAAAAAGAAATCCATTCCAAAAGATTTTGTGAATGCTCATGGACATATTCATGAAAAAGAAAGCCATTCTGGGATTAATGTAAGTGTTGAGCGCACAAATTATGAGCCAATATCATTAGATGAATTAAGAGAAAAAGTAAAACATTTTAATTCTCTTCACTCATAACTCCAAGAAAGAATATTATTATCACATGGGGGCTGAACATTATTTATTAACATCTTTCTTGTTAATCTATGTAATCGGCTATTTTGAAAATATTAACTCTTAACTTCTTTCCACTTATTGCCAATTCTTTTTGTAACTTTTTCCAGTTTTCCATCCTTTATATGGAAGATTGTTCTTGCATACTTTTCAGCTTTTTCTGAATCATGGGTTATAAGTATAATTGTCTTGCCCTGTTTGTTGAATTCTTCAAGAAACTGCATTACTTTTTCTCCGGTTTTTGTGTCTAAATTTCCTGTCGGCTCATCTGCTAGAATAATCTCTGGATTGTTTGCCAACGCTCTTGCTATTGCAACTCTCTGCTGCTGACCTCCTGAAAGTTGATTAGGATAGTGGTCTGCCCTGTCCTCTAATTCTACAAGTTTCAACAATCCCCATGCTTTTTCCTCTCTTTCATCTTTCTCTATTCCTTGGAAGAGCATGGGAAGTGCAACATTTTCCAAGGCTGTAAGATTTGGAATTAGATTGAAGCTTTGGAAGATGAATCCTATTTTCTTTCCTCTTACTTGCGCTATTTCCGACTCTGTTAGATGAGAAATATCAATTCCATCAAGAAAAATGTCTCCTTCACTGCCTGGCTTTATTGTGTCTGTGCTTGATGATGTTACTGATAGTGCAGAAGCTAAGGTGATTAGAAGAATGAGAGATAGTAGTGATAAGATTATTTTTGTTTTCATGTTAATTTCTTATTTAAGGAGTTTAAAAGCTTTATGTAATGTAACTTGAAAGGGAAGACAGATAATCTGGGAATTATGGATTGATAAAAATCCTTACGGAAAAGCGTAGGGAAAAGGTTTAAATATTACTATCACTATAATGATAGTATGAATATAGATGCCATTAATCCACATGTAATCCGGATATTGATAACTGCAAGGAAAGAAGACAGCATAAGCTCTATCTCAAAGAGGGCGGGATTGTCTTATGGATGGACTCATAAATGGATAAAAGAATTGATAAAAGAAGGCATTTTCAAGGAAAAATGGAAGGGGTTGACCTTACAGAAGAATAATAAGTTCTATAAAGAGATATTAAAATTTGTGAGGAATAATGCGAGCGAAACGGGTTTTTACTACTATATATTGAACTTATTTGGAATTGAATACTGCTTGACGAAAACGGATGCGGTTTACTTATGGACAGACGGAAGGTACAATATAGCAAGATACAGAGATTTTTACCCCATATTTATTAAAGTGAAGAAAGATGATTATCCAGTTTTTTTATGGTATTGCAAAAATTTGAATTTAAGAATAAATGCGAAAAGGGGAATTTTCTACTCTCCAGAAATTGTTGAAAAGTTTGAGTCTGCCAAAAAAGGAGAATATTCCGTTGAACCTTTAGAGAATACAATTTATTTCATGAAGAAAAATATATACAACTTTGAGCCTGCTTTGGAGATGATTTATGAGATGTATAAAAAAGGGATAAATGTGAAATACAAAGAGGTAAATAATTTATAATGGAAGAATTAATAGAGAAGGAGAATGCTATATTTGATATCTTGAAGAAATTTTTAGATCTGGGGCTTGATTTTATAGTAATAGGGGGCTATGCTGTTTCTTCATTTAAGCATAGATTCTCTGTTGATGCAGATATTGTTGTTAAATCTGAAGATCTTAAAAAGTTTGAAGAAATAACCGAAAAAAACGGATTTGAAAAAACTTCTGAAAGAAAACTTGAGAATGTTTATTCATCAAGGTTTGTTAGATATGAAAAGGGATTGATTAGCATAGATTTCTTGGTGGATGCTGTTGCTGCGCGCTTAACGGGAGCTTCATTCAGCTATAATTTGATATTAAATAATTCAATCAAAAGAAAGATAATAGGGATTGAAAAAGAAATTAATGCTAAAATCCCGATAAAGGAGCTGCTGATTGCAATGAAGATTCACTCTGGAAGATTGACTGATTTCAGAGATATTGCTGCTTTGGCTAAAGATTCTGACTTGGAAAGGATAAAGGATTTTTTATTTATTGGAGATTTGAAAATGCTAAATGAGAGCTTGAAGAAGCTTGGAGAAACTATAAAAGATAAAAATTTTGCAAACTCTTTCAAAGGAGTTTTTATAGAGAAGAAGTTTGATATCGACCTGAAGAAAGTTGAAGAAATAAGCAGGTTAAGGAACTAATCCTTATAGCTGAAAGAAGAATATCATTATCAGTAATACTATGAGATTTACACTTATCAACTTATGACTTTTATTTTGTTATCTATTTTATATCGATGATTTAGAAATCTTACACATTTTACAATTTATACAATATAACCTAACCCTTAACTTCCTTCCACTTATTGCCGATTTTCTTTGTAATTCTTTCCACCTTGCCATCCTTGATATGGTATATTGTTTTTGCATACTTTTCAGCTTTTTCTGAATCGTGGGTGATAAGTATAATTGTTTTTCCTTTTTTGTTGAATTCTTCAAGAAACTGCATCACTTTTTCTCCTGTTTTTGTGTCTAAATTTCCTGTCGGCTCGTCTGCCAGAATAATCTCGGGATTGTTTGCTAAGCTTCTTGCTATTGCAACTCTCTGCTGCTGGCCTCCTGAAAGTTGATTAGGATAGTGGTCTGCCCTGTCTTCTAATTCTACAAGTTTCAACAATTCCAGGGCTTTTTCCTCTCTTTCATCTTTTTCTGCTCCTTGGAAGAGCATGGGAAGTGCAACATTTTCCAAGGCGGTAAGATTTGGAATTAGATTGAAGCTTTGGAAGATGAATCCTATCTTCTTTCCTCTTACTTGCGCTATTTCTGACTCTGTTAGATGGGAAATGTCAATCCCGTCAAGAAAAATGCTTCCTGCTGAAGGCAAGTCTAGGCTTCCTGTGAGATTCATTGCCGTGCTTTTTCCTGAACCTGAAGGGCCCATTATTGCCATGAAATCTCCTTTTTCTATTTTAATGTCAATTCCATCTAATGCTTTTACTATTGTCTCTCCCATTTCATAATATCTCTTGACATTCTTTATGGCGATTATCTCCTTTCCTTGCATGGGAAAGCGTAATGGATAAGGTTTAAAAAGGTTCTTCATGAAATAACTATATGATAATTCCAGTCAGGTGTTTCGGATGCGGGAAGCCGGTAGGCCACTTATGGGAAGAGTATAAGAAGCGGGTTGATGCTGGCGAGGACGCTGGCAAGATTCTTGATGAATTTGGTCTTGAGCGGTATTGTTGCAGGGCCGCATTGCTTGGGCATGCAGATATGCTTCCTGAAATTACCAAGTTCAAGAAGTCTTAAGTACCCGCTATCTTCTTATTTAATCCTATAGTTATGTCTTAAGACCGAGAACCAATTCAAGCTCTCGCGCTTGCACTATCTTATTACTTTGCCAGAAATCTTCAACTGAATTGAGTTCCCACCATCCGTGCAGGTGTGGTGTGACTATATTATTCGGCTTGTGGAACATGACCTTCCCTGGACTTAAAAGTTCTCCCCACCTTGACTTAAGACCTCGTACTTGCACAGGTTCACTGCCCTTGAAATTCCACTGATGCCTGCGCACAACATTCCGAATTGCAATATCTTGGATATGCGTTGCTGGGCCGGCTTGAATTAGATAATCGCAGCCTGACTTGATGTCATCATGAGAATAATCATAAACTTCTGAAGCAGTAGTAATAAGCTCTCTCCATATCTCAGGGCGCTTGAAAGAATCATTCCAATAGCTTCGCTCGTAGTGTTTGCATGCTCTTTTGAATTCAAGCTTATTCTTTCCCCATATCCAGACAATGCGCCATTGATTCTTGCCGAAGCGCGCATCATACCCTTCATATCTTGCATCGCACTGCTTGCCGAACTGCCCTGGACTCTCTATATATTGCCAACCCATGCTCTTCTTGACTGTACAGGGTTAAAAAAGATTATTGTAGTCTAAATCTATTCTCATATCCACAATGCGCACAGATAACTGTCTTATGCTCTTTTGTGATGTGTATCTTTCCATGTAATGGTGATAAGCACTTCTTACAGAAGCTCTTGCGATACTGTGTGAGCTTAATTCTATGCCTCATGGCTATGCGCTTTGCCTTCTTAACCTGCTCGGAAGTAAATGATGATTGCGAGAAGAATTCATTCAAATATATTTGTGCTTCTCTTTTTGTCAGCTCTTTCTTCATTGATAATAAGATATATTTAAATTATATAAACTGCGCTATTGTTGTCTTCATAGAATATGACGAAGACAGCATCGGAGCTTCGCTTCTGGTGGGAAACTACCACACCCGACGTAGCCAGCTTGACTTCTGTGTTCGGAATGGGAACAGGTATTTCCTGGCTACTATGGCCGTCTTCAAAAACTGTGAGAAAAAGAGGTATATAAAGCTTTCTTAAAAACAACTGTGTTGCATGATTCTTAAAAAGCAACACAGTTCTGAAAACTGAGTGTATACAAATGTTTAAAATATAATCCCTAAAGTATACTTATGGATAAAATAAGATATGCGCAAATAATCAGAGAATTCAGTGGTAAAAATGTCGCTGTGGTAGGAGATGTATTATTGGACCATTACCTCTATGGAGATGCGAGCAGAGCCAATCCTGAGATGCCTGGCTCACCTCTCTTGAGAGTTACTGCGGAAGACTATCGGCTTGGAGGAGCAGGAAATGTCGCGGCAAATATCGCTGCACTAGGGGGGAAGGCCATCTTATATGGGGTCCGGGGAGCTGACCATGCGGGAGAGATACTCTCAGGTCTCTGCACCGAGCGAGGCCTTGCTTATTCTCTCATTCCTCTTAGAGATAAGACTCTTGTGAAACAACGGCTCATAGAGCGCGAGCATAATAACTATCTTGCACGAGTTGACTTTGGAGAGCAGACTGTAACTTCCTTGAGCAAAGATGATGAAGACGAGTTCTTTGGGATGATTGCAGATGAAGCATTTGACGCTCTTGTCCTATCTGATTATAATAAGGGGATGCTGCTTGGCGGTCTCGGTCAAAGAGTACTTGATCTTGCCGCTGCACGGGGAAAGATAAGCATTGTGGACCCAAAGCCGATGAATGCTTATCTCTTCAGGCGAGCAACCGTCATTAGACCAAATCTGAGAGAGGCAATGCAGATTGTAGGAAGCACGTACCGCGATACAGAATCGATTGCTCGAAGGTTACAGGAGATAACTGAAAGTCGATATTCAGTGATCAGCTGCGGAGCTGAGGGGATTGTATTGTATGATGGTGGTTTCCATTCTATCCCGACGCATGCTGTTGAGGTCTCTGATGTAACTGGCGCAGGAGATACGGTTGCAGGAACCCTTGCTCTTGGGTTAGCAAGTGGAGCATACATCATTGATGCTGTAACAATCGCAAATTGCGCTGCAGGCATCGTTGTTGAAAAACGAGGAACTGCAACAACGAGTCAAGCAGAACTGAGTGAGAGAATCATTCGAGATATTCAATAACCTGTCTGTTCAACTCGTTGTAGTGCAATCTCTGCTGATTCCGCTATCTCGGGAATGGGATGTCTCGCCGAGCGAGAAGGCGAACTCATGCCTTACTATGGGGCTTGGATCGGTAAGTAAGCCTTTCCCTAGAATACTGCAGGATTCATCATCCGACTGATTCTTAAGGTGAAATGCAGTCTGAATTCTTGACTCTTGATTATGATTCTTTGTGTCAAATGCAATAGTCTTCCAATTCTGCTCCATGTATCTGATTTATACAGATTGTTTAAAATCTTTTTGCTGGATCATCTCAAGCAAAGCATCATAAAATGCAACGTTCAGTTCAAGATCAACGAACTGCCATCTGAAAAGCTCTTCTATGTCTGGACCACTCTGACAGGCATTATAACATAGATCCATCAACTCTCTGGAATGCTCAATGTCAGCTTCTATGTGAACCGGGAAATATTCTAGAGAGTCTTTTGGTGCAAATCTCTGCAAGGCCATGTAGAAGGGAGGGAACTCCCTCGGACAAATCAGCTCTTCACTCGCCATCATACCCAACGACATTAACGGATTGCATGATGAAGCCGCGAAGATGAGCATGTCGCAGATAAGCCGCGTAGAATCAGTCAGAGAGGCAGCAGCGTATTCATCTTCAGAGATATCTAGAGCGTGAAGGGCGCTCATGAACAAAGCAAAATGCTCTTTCTGTGGATTGCCCTTCCCCATCTCATCGTCCAGATTTTCTGCCAGCGCATGATTCTCTCCTATACAGGGATTGGCAAGCATTCTTTGCAAGATGGTTACAAATGCCTGATCAATCCTTCCTGCCTGAATCGCCCATCTGCTCAAGACTTCCTTTGTCGGATTGTCTTTGATAATGCTAAAGAACGGATGTTTCCATAGTCGATGATTGTTCATATTTCCTATAAATCGCTCTTGGAACTGTTCCTTACTCATCATTTTAACAGAATCCCTAGAGGATTCTTCTGCTTCTCGATGTTCTTTATATGTCATGAAAACGGAGTGTTTAAATAGTATATTAACTTAATGTATAATAATATACAAAATATATTAAAAATGTAAAATGGTAACTATTGCGAGAGTAGTCGAACGATATATCGAGGAGCATCCTTTTATCCACGATGCGCTCAGTCGAGGCATCATCAACAATGCGGCGCTTGCGAATGAGCTGCTCCCCCGCCTCAAGAGGGAACTGAGAGTCACACCCACATTCTCAGCAGTCAACATGGCTCTACGAAGATACGGGGAGAAGGCGAAAACGCGATTTGCCGAGAAGGTATTATTTGATGAGCGCTGCGCTATTACCCTTCAAACTGATTTGATTGAGATTGTTTTATACAAGGAAGAGCATGTTCAGGGCTACATCAGAGAGCTACATGCAAAAGTAAAGATTCGAGAGGGAGGCATTCTAACAATAACTCAGGGTTTTCATGAGATCATGGTGATTACCAACAGAAGGTATGAAAAGGAAGTACTTGCGCTTATTCCTTCCAAATACATTAAGAAGTTCGTAAAGAACTTGAGCAGCGTCACGATAACGCTTCCTGAAGAAGGAATACACGGCATTGGCCTGTTTTACACAGCAACGCGAAGCTTGAATTGGGAGAACATCAATATCATAGATATTGTCTCAACTCTAACAGAGATGACCTTCATAATAAAGAAAGAAGATTCTACAAAGGCGCTTGAGTCGCTTCAAGACCTTATTGAAAGCCAGCGCGCGTTTTTGCTAAGTAGAAATACAGGCAAAAATGCAAAAGAGAATATTTAAAACTGTGCTTCGTTGATGAAGGACATGCAGGAGTAGCGAAGTGGTCAAACGCGAGGGACTCAAGATCCCTTCCCTTAGTGGGTTCAGAGGTTCGAATCCTCTCTCCTGCATCCCTGAAGGTATCTTCTTGATTTTATCTTCACACTGCTTAAAACGAGAAGGATTGTAGAAATGGAATGAAGGTTGGGGTGGTTGGATATGGTGTTGTTGGATCTGCAACTGGAACGGTGCTAGGTCAGATACATGATATCATTCCCTATGATCGGTACAAATCAGGTCTGCAAGATACGCTTGGACGTCTGGCAAGCGAAGCAGAAGTAACTTTTATCTGCGTTCCGACACCTATGAGGGCAAATGGTTCAATGGACTACTCAGCCATACGAGCCTCGCTGGAATCCTTGCTTCATGAAGTTATGAAATGTGGTAGAGATCCTGAGAGTCTTATTGCTGTTGTGCGTTCGACGGCAGTCTCGGGAACGACTGATTACTTTGCACAACACTTCCCGTTTCGATTCGCTTTTAGTCCAGAGTTCTTGAGAGAGAAACATGCTGAAACAGATATGCGAAGCACAAGCAGAGTTATTATCGGGGCAAATAGGAAGGATGTGCATACTGCATTGGTTGCCCTTTATCAAGCAGTCTTTCCTGAAGCGCATTATATCTGTGTTGATATAAAGACAGCTGAAATGATAAAATATGCTGCAAATATCGCCTTGGCAGGACAGATAGCCATTGCGAATGAGCTCTGTCGAATATGTGCTGCACTCGATATCGACTATGCACAAGTCAAGACAGCAATACAGCTTGATGAGCGGATAGGAAGAAACATGGATGTGCCTGGACATGACGGCAAACTCGGATTTGGAGGAAAATGTTTCCCGAAGGATTTGCGAGGATTGATTGCGCTCGCCCGCGATAATCACCTAGAACCAAATCTGCTTAATGAAATCTGGAGAAGCAATCTTGATGTGAGAAAAGAACAGGATTGGCTTGAGATCTGCGGAGCCACCACTGAAAACAATTTTGACAATCAGAGGGTTTAAAATCGCTTGAAGCATTACGCCCACATGCTCTCGTGGCGCAGCCCGGATAGCGCAGTGGGATCCTAACCCAAAGGTCGAAGGTTCAAATCCTTCCGAGAGCGTTCTTTCAGTAAGATTTTTAAGTTAATAAGAGAGAGATGTATATGAGAAATTTTATAGCCCATCTTGAGATTTTCTATTTTATTGGACTATACCAATTTAAAGATGAAATTTATGAAATTATCGACCAAAGAGAAGTGACTGAATTACGACCCTTGCAGCCAAAGAATTTTGCACTTGAAGAGAAGGCAGGAATTGATGCTTTACTTTCAACTGTATCTGATATTGAACAGAAAAGAGGGCGATAACAAGCTTTAAAACTGCCAATAGAATAATTAAATTAATCGCGCGATTAATTTAATGGCAGAATGATTGGTTTCCAAGATTTGCTGAGTAAATCAGTGCGAAAAAACCAATATACACGGGTTCGATTCCCGTATCGCGCATACATGCATCTGAAGAAGGCTTTTGCGAGAATAAATAGGGTTGTCCATCATGAATATGGGCCTACTCTAGCCGCGATTATTGTATTTGGCTCTGCGAATACCGGCGATTATAAGCCTGGAATCTCTGATATCGACTTAATGGTCTTTCTTAAAGAAGGGCGAGGAGTGGATTATGAAGAGGAAAAGAGAAGATTGTTCACACTCCTTAAAGATGAGCATGCCTCATTGACTTATCTCATGAGTCTTGCTGACCTCAGAGAGAAGATGAAAACAAGAGGCAGCTGGAGCTCATACATCACGTTGGTAGCGAAAGACGGCTCTACAACACTTTCTACTAGTCCTGCATTCGAACGTATACGCGCAAAACTGAAGAAGAGCGTACCTAGTCTCGAATCCATTATCACCTATCTTGATGAGAAAGATCAGACTGAACTGGATGGGTTCTCTAAATCAAAAGGATTCAATCGGACAAAACTCTTATACTCCCATATGAGGCGAAAGCTGCAAATTATGTACTTTATTGAGATGCATAAGCTCAGATTTGACTACCACTTCTGCCTGAACCATGCCAATCTGCCTATTGATGAGAAGAGATACTTGAGAGGACTCTATCTGGCCTATAGCCGGAGACGGCTTCTCACACGCACAGAAGAACAGAGATATCTTGCACTGGCGCGCGCTTACACTATGAGAATCAAAGGCAAAGAGTAGATTTAAAAGTCCTTTTCCTATCTCTATCTCGTATATGGAAGTGAATCAGAAAAACTGGTATGACCGAAGTTATAAGATTCTTCTCTTTATTCCTATTGCATTACTTCTTGTTGCATTTGTGTATCTCTTCATTTTCTATCAACAGGAAGGGGACTTTATCAGAAAGGATGTTTCTCTGACTGGCGGCACAACCATTACAGTATTAGATGGGAGTACTGACGTTGCTGATATTGAAGACACACTGAAAACTGAATTCCCTGATGCACAGGTGCGCAGCATCTCAGATATTCGTTCTGGAAAGCAACAAGGCTTCTTCATTGAAACAAAGGCTGATTCTGACGTATTAAAATCAGCGTTAGAAAACTATCTAGGGTATGCATTGACGAGCGAGAACTCATCAATAGAATTCTCCGGCTCAACCCTCTCGCAGGGATTCTATAAGCAGCTTCGGCTTGCGATGATTATTGCGTTTGCGCTCATGGCCTTGGTAGTATTTGTCATCTTTAGGACCTTTATCCCTAGTATAGCTGTCATCTTTGCAGGGTTTGCTGATATCGTGATGACTGTAGCTACGGTCAATCTTATCGGATTGGAGATGTCAAGTGCAGGCATAGTTGCCCTGCTGATGCTGATTGGATACTCGGTAGACACTGACATCCTGCTTACTTCCCGCGTACTTAAGAATCGGGAAGGAAGCGTCAATGAGCGCATCTATGGTGCATTCAAGACAGGCATGACTATGACGATTACTGCGATTGCCGCAGTCGGGGTCTCATTTATCATTATCTACAACTTCTCAGACACGTTCCGGCAGATTTTCGGCATCATCTTGATAGGTTTAGGATATGATATCATCAATACCTGGATGACAAATGCGTCAATTCTTAAGTGGTATGCGGAGGCAAAGAGATTATGAAGCTTGGATGGAGAGTCTGGCTGCTGATCATTGTTGTGTTACTCTCAGTTCTTGCTATACACCCTACCTTTCAAGACGGCGTTGTGGTTAAATCAGTAGAATTTAATTCAACTATCTTCAACGAAGGTCTGCGGGCAGGGCAAATTATCACTTCTCTCAATGGCCAGCAGATTGAGAATAAAGCTGAATATACTGCCGTGATTGAGGGTATCTTTATTGATACGCAGGTGCAAAGATTAGATATAGCTACAAAAGACGGCGAGTACACAATTTTCACTAATCAAACTCCTGAAATTACAGTAGATACTATCCCTCGAACCAAGATTCAGACAGGTCTTGATTTGCGCGGCGGTGCACGTGCACTTGTGCAGGCTGACCAGGAACTTAGTGATGCACAATTACAGGATCTCATTGCAGTCAGCAGCAACCGATTCAATGTATTCGGCTTGAGTGATGTGCAAATTCGCGGTGTGACTGACCTTGATGGTAATAAATTCATGCTGGTAGAGGTTGCAGGTGCAACGCCTGCTGACCTTGAAGATCTAGTTTCACAGCAAGGCAAGTTCGAAGCTCGCATTGGCAACAAGAGCGTATTTACTGGAGGCAAACATGACATCGCTGATGTGTGCAGGAATGATGCCTCTTGTGCAGGCATCACGCAATGCGGTGCAGCTGAAACAGGATATGCCTGCAGCTTCCGATTCACCTTATATCTGACTGAAGATGCTGCAAAGAGACATGCTGCACTTACTGAAGAGCTTGGATTTGATGAAACTGGCAGGTATCTCTCTGAGAAACTCTTCTTAATAGTTGATGACCGAGAAGTTGATTCCTTATTGATTGGCGCTGATTTGCGCGGTCAAGTGGCAACACAAATCTCAATCCAAGGCTCTGGTGTTGGAGCGAGACAAGAAGATGCCCTGCAAGATGCACGAACAAATATGCAAAAACTTCAGACAATTCTTATTACTGGCAGCCTGCCATATAAGCTGCATATTGTCAAACTTGATACTATCTCGCCCACCCTCGGTGATCAATTTATCCGTCTTATCCTGCTTGCAGGATTTGCGTCAATCCTTGCTGTCGCTCTGATTATCTTTATCCGTTACCGCAAGTTCAAGGCATCACTCGCCCTGCTTTTGACTTCCTTCTCAGAGATTATTATTATCTTAGGTGTTGCATCATTAATTAAATGGAATCTTGACCTGCCGAGCATCGCAGGCATCCTGGCAACAATTGGTACAGGAGTAGACAGTCAGATAGTTATTCTTGATGAAGCTCAGAAAGGCATTAGCATCAGCGTAAAAGAACGCATCAAAAGGGCATTGTTCATCATTATCTCTGCATATGCTGCCTCGTTAGCATCATTGTTGCCGTTATACTGGGCAGGTGCAGGCTTATTCAAGGGATTCGCCATTACTACTATTATTGGCATCACTGCAGGCGTATTCATCTCACGGCCTGCCTTTGCTGATATCATTAGACGTATGGAGGAGTAATGCTACCGCGCTGGCACATTATCTTGGGAGCAGTATTCTGCATTGTGCTAAAGCTCTTTGCTCCTGCAGCTTCATGGTTTTCTCTTGGACTTGTGTTCCTTGCTTCGTTCCTCATTGATTTTGACCATTATGCTACTTCTGCCTGGAAGACCGGCAGATTCAGCTTACTGCACTCGTTTGAGTATCATAGAAAACAGGGCAGTGCGCACCAGAAGGAGCATGTAAAAGGCATCAGAAGAAAAGGAGATTTCCATGTATTCCATACTATTGAGTTCCACCTGCTCGTCGCTGTACTTGGCTTGTTTTTTAGTCCTCTTTTTTACGTATTCATAGGAATGGTCTTTCATTCTTTGTTGGATATTGGATGGATGATGCACCATGGAGTACTGTATCGCAGAGAATTCTTCTTCTCGCGATGGTTACAGCAGAGATTCTAAAAAGTATCGGAAAGTGAGATATATTCTGACCGAATTAGGGAACATCAGAAGAGATAGGCTATCTGTATTCTATGCTCCTAACTAAGCATACATCAGCTAACAATTGTTGCATATACGGTACTATTTTATTCGTGTACATAATTATTAAGATATCCCTCAAATAAAACTGACCAGACCTTTTGCTAATAGGAGAAAGGCCGGCGCCCAGAGGAGGATTGCTGGGAGTGTGATAACAAGCGAGAGCAGAAGAAATATTGAAGATACTAGGTCAACTATGCTCAGCATATCTCCAGTAATGATGAACATGCCCTTGAGTAAAAGAAGGCCTGCGCAGAAGAGGATGAACTGGAATGGCACTGACATACCAAATACCATCATTAGAAAAGCAATTGCTGAGACTAAATCGATACCTCCTAATAGTTTCAGGATGAACATGCAGATAGTGCTTTGACAGGCATTTTAAAACTATCGCTGGCTGGCGAGATAGCTTCTGAGTGCATCTCTCCAATGCCTCATTGGATAACGAGTTGAACTCAGAACCTCGCTTGCTGATCTTGCAGGACCTTGAGAATTCAGCTCCTGCATAGTAACCTCGTGTAATAATGAGGTGCTCTTTGTTAGACTAAGAACTTCATGCATAAGTTCTACAGCACTTGTACCTCCTGCATTCACTAGGTGATAGGTTCCAGAAGCATCAGTGCGGATAAGCTCTTCTAGTGCCTGCATGAAATCTGAGAGATAAATCGGTGAACCCTTTTGATCGTAGGTTGCCTTGATCTCCTTTCCTTCCCTAGCCATCTGTATCATCTTGTCAATGAAGCTTGGATTTTCCCTGAAGCCATAGAGCCATCCTGTCCTGATGATGAGGTGCTTTGGACAGATACTTCTGACCATAAGCTCTGCAATGTATTTTGTCTGTCCATATATATTCTGCGGATTTGGAGTGCTTTCCTCGGTAAATTCTTGTTCACTTTCTCCATTAAATACCGCGCCACTTGATATTATGATACATGGAATATTTCTCTTCTGCGCTTCCTGGGCTGCATGATAGACTCCGAGTACATTTACTTTATATGCCTCTAATGGGTTCTGCTCACTTTTTCTCAAGTCAAGAGAAGAGAGGCAGAGAATGGCAGACGGCTTCTTTTCAGCGCAGATGCGCGCAATCTGCTCAGGCTTGGTGACATCTAATTCAAGGCGCGAGAGTTTAATTCCCCACGGAATCATGCTGCCAATTCTGCCTTGAGCGCCGATTATCAGAGTTTTCGCAAGCTCAGTCAAGCTTAACCACCTCCAATTCAGGGAAGGGGATAATGACTCGTGATCCAGGGAATCTCTCTTTCAAGCGAGGAAGCAAGCTTGCCTTGTAATTCCACGAGAGGAGAAGAAAGACAGGACTCTTCTCTGCAGATAGTGCATCCCATGACTTCACTGGAATAGCTACACCTGGAGTCAGTCTGCCATGCTTTAAGTGAGTGTCGTCAACAATATACTTTATGTCTTCTGCAGTCAGTCCGCAATAGTTGAGAATCACCACTCCTCTTGCTGGTGCGCCTACGCCAATTAGTTTTCCTTTCTTCTTCTCGATATCAACTATCTCGCGAAGTCTCTTCTTGTAGTTGTTTACTTTTACTGACACATTATCATAGGTTTCAGGATTTAACCAGCCGTTTTCATGCTCATGCTTTAGTAATGCTGTTACTGCCTCTGATTCTCTTTTTGATTCCTCATCTCTTTGTGCATATACGCGCAAAGAGCCTCCTTGTTGAGGGATACGCTCAACATCAACAATCGCAAGTCCTGCCTGGGCAAAGGTTTTCTTGAGTGCATACAATGAAAAAGTATACACGTGCTCGTGATAGATTGTGTCAAACTCACCTTTCAGAACAGTCTCGAGGGCATAGACTCCTTCCATGATGAGTGTGCCCTTAGGGGAGAGAAGTGTATGTACTCCTTTCAGCAAATCAACTACATTAGGTGTATGAGGTATGACATTCAAGCCGATGATGAAGTCAAATGTTCCTCGCTCATTCTTGAGCTGCTCTGCTCTTTTTGCATTGAAGAAGATAGGCAATGTTTCTACTCCTTTCTCTTTGCTTAAAGGAATCAGATTCTTTGCAGGATCGATACCCAGCACGTGAGCAGTAAAAGGTTTTAAAAAAGCGAGGAGCGAACCGTCATTTGAACCGATCTCTAGAATTTTTGTTTCTGAAGTTATTTTAAATCTATCGTTGAGCAGTTCTGCAACTTCTTTTAAATGTGAGAGGTTTGCTGCTGAACTGGCTGATAGATGCAGATACTCCTCAAACAGCTTCTCTGGAGGAACAATCTCCTCAAGCTGGGCAAGCATGCAGTTCGGACAGTAGGCAAGGTTCAAAGGATAAGCTTTCTCATTCTTAAGTTCGTCTGGATGAAGAAAGGCATTAACTGGAGGAATGTCGCCGAGCTCAAGGAAGCGCTTCAAGCCAGGGGTGTTGCATGCTTTGCAGATTGTTTGATCCATAGTACATTAGCGGGATGGAAATACCTTAGAATAGGAGATTCCAGCCTTGGCGAGCAGGAACTGGGCAAGGATAATAAATGTTTGCATTGCATAGAGTGCTGCTCCTGAGAGCTTATGTGAAGTATGCTCTGCTTTGTAGTCTGCTTCCACAGGAACTTCCTGAACAGGCATCTTAAAGTAGGCTGCCTGGGCAATAATCTGGAAGCTGAATAGATAGTCATTCGAATTTGCCTGATACGGCACTGAGTCTATCAATCTCTTTCCGTATATACGGAATCCTGTGTGAAACTCTGTCAAAGGCAAGCCAAGTACGAGCCGGTCAAAGAAACTGAGAAATCTATTAGCCAGAAATCTGATGAGAGGCATACCATTTCTAAGTGCCTGCATTGGTTGTTGGAAGCGTGAGCCGAGAATTAACTGCGCGTTCCCAATCCTCATGTAAGGCAGCGCAAAACGAATTGATTCTGGATTGAACTGGGCACCATCGCCGTGGATCTCGACAACATAGTCTGCACCCATCTTGAATGCACGCTCAAGGCCTTCTTTCAAGTTGCCTCCGTAACCCTTGTTTGGCACATGCCTGAATACCTTGAGCTTCAGCTTCTTGGCAACTTCATATGTGCCGTCTTTCGAGCCGTCATCCATGACGATAATATCATCAAGCAGTCCTTTCGGAATCCTCTCCAGTGCGCGGGGAAGCATGCGCGCCACGTTATACGCGAGGATTACACCGACGACCTTCGGCCCTTTTTTCTTGCTCTTCTGTGCCATGTCTGTAAATCATGATGTAGAGACCATTTATAAATAATACGATTTGTCTGCCGTAAGATTTATGTACTTGCTGAAAGATTCTTTTTTATGAGAGCAAGAGGACACTCACTCTGGATTATGCCTTCTGGAGAGACATATGAGGAACTAGACAAGACCATCGAAAGAGTAAGCGCGCAGTATAACTCTCCTAAGTTTAAACCGCATGTAACTCTTTTAGGAGAAATTATTCTTTCTGAAGAAAAAGTTCTAAAGCGTACTCATGAAATTGCCACTCATCTTACTCCATTCCCCCTCCATCTTGATGAGTTTTGCTTTGAAGATTCGTATTTCCAATGCCTCTTTATTAAAGTAAGACAGAGCGAAGCAGTAATGCATGCACATACAATAGCTCGAGAAGTGTTTCAAGTACAATCAGAAGCCCACTATGTACCTCACCTTAGCTTACTCTATGGCACGATTCCTTTAGAGACCAAGCAAGCAACAATTGCCTCTCTGCCAATCCTAAAACATAACTACTTCTATGCACGTTCCATTCATGTGCTTAATGCAGAAGGAAGTGTGCAAGATTGGCGTATTGTAGGGGAGATCCCATTATCGGATATTAAGCAGAGAATCTCATGTAGCCATATTCCCGCAGAATAACTCTGCGTTCAGCAACACCAAAGCTTACTCGATTAGCTGTAACTTCTCCAATAGGTTCTGCTTGCTCTATGAATGAGAAAAGATCTGTCAATTCCTCTGGACTTCTCTGAGTAGTAAATCTACTAATGCTCATATGAGCTCCCCATGGGAAGTTCAATTCTAATCCTTCCTCTTTTGCTTTTGTATGTATAGTGTGAGCAAGATCAAAGAATGCTCTGTCTGCATATGCTGGCATTATCGTGGTTGTCTCATTGAAGAGCAATCCGGGATAGACCATCCGTGGAGCAGGACGGTCTGCTAGAGACTCAACGATTTCTCCAAGTTTTCTAATAATCTCGTTATCTGTAGTAAATCCTCCTGGAGTGATATATCCGTTTGCGAGAGTAACATGGAGATCTTGAGGCTGATACACGTATGCTGGAACTCGTGCGGCGATCTCTTGTGAGAGTAAGTGTATTCTTTGATGATCCTGTGGCGAATATTGCAAGCCGATGTAATAACAATCTTCCCTCTCAGGCAGATCAGATGAAGCGATACCTTTATTTTTGACCTGGTTCTGTCTAAAGATTCGTGTAAGTCTTCTTTCCTGCTCTTTCAAGAACTCTCCGTATGTGGTAACTTGCGTATTGCGAGGGTTATTTACAACAATTGCCATGTTCCGATGGATAATTAGTCATTTAAAAACCTTTGCTAATATCTACTGGCTATGAAGTCACGCACCACCGCTTCATCTCCGGGATTAGTAATTCCAACCCACTGCTCTTCAGAAGGATAGAGCTTCATCCGTATCTTTCCTTCTTCAATCAGTTTTGAGATAGTCTTGTGAAGTGGGAGTTCTATCCTCCTGTCTCCCTCGTTCTTTATCTTAAATTCAGTTATCTCTCTTCTCAGATGAGGAAGTATCTCTGGATTTAGAGCGAAGAGAGTCATACAGGATTCTTGGTCAGTTCCGCTCCTGATCTCTTTACGAGTGACTGAGAATACATCAGTTATCTTCTGTACGTATTCTCCTTTCCTCTCAAACAGCGCGCGGTTTACCGTTCCCTTATCTGGCACGGTATCTTTCAGAGCATATGAGATACTTGCCTCTTCATCACTTGCTTTTAGATGCTGTACCATCTTCTTAAAGTTCTTCTCGCCGTATAGATCATCACCGGTACAGACTATAAAAGGACAATCAAGAACCTTGCTTGCAACACATAATGCATCAACAGTTCCCCAGGGTTTATCCCGGTTACTTTCATCGTACTCTTGGAATGCATAAAAGATAGGCACTGATTTGTAGGCATCTCCGAACTTGATCTTGAAAAGACTCTCAGTTGATCTTCCAACAACAAAAACTATCTTACTAAAACCTGCCTTTAGTGCTTGCTGGAGAGAGAATTCTATCATCGTCTCACCATTCTCTCCTACTTCTGCAAAATGTTTTATACGGTTCCCGAAGCGACTTGACAGACCTGCAACCAGATACACTAGAGCGATATTAGAAGAAATCATGCTAAAGCTAATCTATTTGAAAATTATTCACATTCCATCTAGGACTAGAAGCAATGCTATAATTAATTAGGGGCTCCTTGATGATTCTCTTCATGACCTCGAGATTGTAATACTGCGGGTCATCCATATTGGCTAATTCTCCTGACTTATGCGCGTCCTCTATCTCTTTTAATCCATATTCAATTCCATGCAACGCCTGGAATCCTAGAATGCGCTCAAACTTCCTGAAGCTGACTCTATATGAACGGTTGTCTTTGTTATTCTCAATCTTTTCTATCTGCGAGCTCGGAAAGTATCCCTGTACGACTGGAACAAGATCACGAATCATGAAATTCAGCCTGCTGTTCCCTACGTTGAATATTTGTTTGTTCGTGATGCTGGTATCCTCGCTCATAACTGCAAGTATTGCCCTGGAAGCATCTCTTACGTGGAGGAATGGTCTGTATTGCGTGCCGTCTCCATACAACATAATGCTCTTTCCCTGGAGAGCGCGTTTTGCCATGACGTTGACGGCAAGATCAAACCTCATTCTCGGAGAGTAGCCGAAGAGTGTTGCGAACCTTAGAGTGGAGACTGAGAATCTTGAGTCTGCCAAGGGAAGCAATTCGTTCTCGCACTGCAGTTTGGAGAGTGCGTATAATGTTACCGGACCAACAGTTGACTGCTCATCCAGCAGAGCATCGGCGCTTGCACCGTAGACACTGCATGAAGAGATGAAGATGAATTTCTTCACTCCTTCTGCCTTTGCGCGACGCGCAAGAGACATAGTTGCTAGGAAATTAGTCTGTATGGTGAGATTCGGATCAAGGTCTCCGGAAGGGTCATTGGATAACCCTGAGAGATGAATTACTGTATCAACTCCCTTCAGCAATCGCGGAATGTTTTCATGGTGCGCCAAATCTATCTCAGTAAGATTCAAGTTAGGGTGATTTACATACTTCTCGAGAGATTTCTTGCCGAAATAAAATGTATCTAGAACATGCACTCTGAATCCTGCTTCGAGGAGCATAGGCACGAGGACTGAACCTAGATATCCTGCTCCGCCGGTAACAACAATCCGCTTGCTCTCCTCTTTAGCATTGTGTACTTCCATACAGAAGGTATAACTAGACTATTTATAAATTTAGTTATGTCAAGGAACTTGACATAATAACTTTAAATAGCAAATTGAAGACTTTGTGATATGAAAATCTCGGTTGTGATGCCTGCACTGAATGAGGAAAAGCAAGTCGCTGCGTCAATTGCATCAGTGCCTGTGAAGGAGCTGAAAAAGCAAGGCTATGCAGTAGAGATTCTGGTTATTGATGGCGGCAGCACAGATAGGACTATTGCCTTGGCACAGGAAGCAGGAGCGCTGGTTATTAAGTCTCGAAGAGGATATGGTCTACAGTATAAAAAAGGATTTGCTGCTGCTGCAGGAGAGATTATTATAACTGGCGATTCTGACGGCACGTATCCCTTTGAAGACATGCTTACGTATCTGCAAGAAATGGAGAGACAGCAGCTTGATTTCATCAGTGTTAATCGGTTTGCAGGGCTTGAGCCAGGAGCAATGGCATGGGATAACTGGCTTGGAAACAAGTTCTTGACTTTAGTAACTAATATTCTATTTGGGTTCTCATTATGCGATTCACAGAGCGGCATGTGGATTATCAGAAAGAAGAGCTTGCCTGACCTGCGTGATTTATCTGATGGGATGGCATTCAGCCAAGAGCTAAAGATTAAGGCATTTGAGAATGTGCATGCTGTTGAACTGCCTGGACGGTATAAAAAGAGAAATGGGATTACGAAGCTCAGCAAATTTATTGACGGGTTAAAGAATATGCACTCTCTCTTTAGAATGCGCTTCTCTTAAATCCGGGCGGCTGCGCCTCGAGATAGAGATAGTAGGTTGTATATAGTGCATTTCTAATATCTATATAGGAGCGTCTGGCGAAGATATTCTTGCTGCCGGTAAAAAAGTACTTGACCCTGAGATGATTCTGCCTCAGGAACCTGATAAATTCTTCGCGCTGCTTTGTATTAAAGAACTGGGCATGGAACTCGAAGAAAATTGCCAAACCTGGATTTTTCTTGATGAGCTGTGTAGCTCCTTTGAGAATATTGAACTCGTAGCCTTCAACATCCATGCGGATAAAATCTATCTTCTTTCCTCTGAACAAATTATCCAGCGTATCTACCTGAACTTTCTTGATTGAAAGAATATCAGAGTCATCTTCTCCTTTCTCGAACCTGCTGCAATTCCAGCTTTTCGCCATGTAGAACGGCAGTGTGCCTTTCTTATCGCTGATTCCGAGATTCATGAGTTTAATGTTCTTGTATCCATTCAGCTTCACATTTTTCTTCAGATAGTTGAAGGTTAAAGGGTTCGGCTCAACTGCATATATCTTTCCTGCTCCTTTCTGCGCAATCTTTGCTTCCATTAGAAGATAGTATCCTAGATTCGCACCAAGATCTATTGTATTCATATTCGGCTTATATTCTTTGAAGAAAGCACGCACAGAGTTCTTCTCCCTTATGCCTTCAATTATTAAATCTCGTGTTAATCCTTCGTCTGCAGTCGGAAGGAGCATGCGGTTGCCTAATACTTTTAACTCCACTTCCTTCTTGCCTGCAATGAACCTGCGGTATCGTGCATCAGAGTTATCCAGTGCTTGGGCTAGCTTCCTGAAGGGATAAGTAAGAATCCTTCCTGCAGTGTAGGCGAGGTACTTGAAGAAAATTATCTTGTTGTCATTGTAACAGAAACGTGCATGGGTCAAGAAGTGGCTTGTACTTTGCGCAGGTGTTCTAAAGTCAGGGTTTTCCATAGTATCTTAGAGACGAGTCTTTTTCAGTATCTTTGTATACTCGCTTACTGAGCCGAGTATAAAAAGGTTTCCGTCGGAAAGTAACTTGCTGTAGAGTAGAGCCAGATATGCTCCGAAACGTAGATAGTGCTTCGCATACCAATGATTAAACAGTGCTACCTCAAATTTCTTGGCAAGCAGATGCTGCTTGTCTTTGACTAATCCAAGCGGTGCGCGTGAACACTCAAGTAAAGGATATGCTATCTTTTCCTTATCAGCAATTGATTGCAGCACTATGTGCTTCTCTCGAATCATTTGCAGCATACGGGGAACATTACGTTTTACGAATTCTCTGCTGAATGCATAACATGGGAGGGGAAATACAGTCTCAATGCCTCTCTGTCCGAGAGAAGGCTCTGTGCGAAGCGCGCAAATCTCTCCAAGAGCAGGATGCACGTACAAATAATCATTCAACAGTATCTCGTGGCCTGCAGCAAGTCCGAGCGTCCTGCATACTCCTGTTCCTTTTGAAAATGAGACTGGATAGTCAATAATGCAGAGATACTCTTCACTCATTGAAAGAAGAAGTGCGTGTATTTCTTCTTGTGAGAGGCTACTTGCATTTACCTGCCTGTGAGGGGTGGTGCTTGATATTGGCGAATCAGTATATGTGATAAAAAGAGCTGTTTTCTCCTGCATAGAAACTGCAGAAAACTTGGCAGTTCTCCTGAAGAACTCTCTAAAGAGAGTGTCCCAGTTGTAGTTCTTGACAATGTGTTTGTAAGCATTCTGTGCAATGCGCTCACGCTCAGACTCATGCTTCAGATAATACTTTACTTTCTTAACAAGGTCGGATGCGCTGGAGAAATAGGCTGCCTCTTTTCCTGAACGCAGCATCCCTTTAGTCTCATTATTGTCAGTGATTACCTGGAACGTGCCGCAGCCAGCAACTTCTGCGAGACGGCCTTTTATCTTTAGTACTTTTCCTGAATCATCAATCAAAAAACTTGGGATAATCCTGCTCTCATTAGTAATCTGTACCATATCCTTGGCAAAGCCGCGATATGCCTTCTGAATAATTGAATCATGCACTGAATCCCATCCCTTACCCCAGATGTTCACATTAATACCTGCCTCTAATAAGTGCTTGAGCATGGAGACTCGCTCATTCGAAGGCTGGCCTATGAAGGAGACATCGTACTTCTTCTCTGTCTTGAGCTTCTTGAAAACATGTGTATTGCATGAATACGGCATGAGATAGAAGTTAGACAAACCAAGCTTCTTTGCCTGGAGGTATGCAGGAAGATACGTAGTGATGCACACATCGAAGAATGGTGCAAAGTACTTTGAGTAAATTTCGAATCGTGATTCATCATCTGAGAAGAAGTTGATGAGCTTAGTGGAAGGAGATACCTCCTTGACTTTCTTGAATGTCTCAAGATAAAACTCATCATAAATCACTGAGAGAAAGACGAAATGAGGCTTGAATCTCTTAATGAGCTGAAGGAATTCCTTGTTCATTGCATCTTTTCCGTACTTGAAATAGTACTTGCGCGGATCGAATACCTGCATAGATGACGCACTCTTCTTGAGAGGAAGATACCAGTTCTGATAAGGATAATCTAACTTATCTTCTGCGTTCCAAGGAGCAAATAGGAGTTTCATATCTTGAATATAGGAATAAGGTTTAAAGTCATTTCGCCCGCTTCTTCATGAATAGGTAGCTTCCCAGAGCAAGATACTTGAGGTCTGAGTTCTCTACAGTATGCAAGGCATCTTCAGGAGTCAGAACATTTGGTTCTCCATGGAGGTTGAATGAAGTATTCAAGAGCGCTCCGACACCCGTCTTTTTTGCAAAAGCCGATATTAGGTCGTAATATTCTTTATTGTGCTCTCTTGTGACCACTTGCGGTCTTAGTGTAAAGTCATAAGGATGCATTGCTGCAGGCAGTTCCTTCTGTGCTTTTGATGTTGAGCCAAAGGTGAGCACCATATATGGTGTAGCGATATGTTTTGAGTTATTAAAGTAGGAATCAGCATATGTATCAAGAATGCTTGGAGTGAAAGGCATCCAGAAATCCCTATCTTTTATGGTCTCGTTCAGGATTCTGATTGTATCCTCTCTTGCAGGATTTGCAAGAATTGATCTGTTTCCTAAAGCGCGTGCGCCCCACTCGCTTTTTCCTGTGCAGCGTGCGACAATCTCTCCTCTTGCCAATAAACGCGCCAGTTCTGCAGTGATGTTCTTGAGCTTTCTGATAGTGTATCTCTTTGATAAGTCTTTCTTTTCAATCAGTTTCTTTATGTATGTATCATCATAATCTGGACCTAGGTAAAGATGTGTGAAAGGCTCTGGCGCAACAGGAAGATTCTGCTCGTGACACGAGACTGCATAGCCATAGTAACAGCATCCGAACGGATTGGACTCATCCCCACAGCTAGGCATGATAAACAGCTTCTTGACTTCCGGCAGCTCCGCAATCCTCATATTTGCCTTCACATTCATGAAGACGCCTCCTGAAAGCGCGATGGAGTGAATACCTGTCTTCTGTATAGCTTTTGTTATCCACTCACACACCCTCTCCTCAACCAGTTTCTGAACAGCTCCTGAGATGACGTCAAATCTCTGGAATCTCATTTCTCTAGCAAAGAAATGGTCTGCAAATGGCATGTTAAATCTTGACTCAAAGCGCAGATCATTGGTCACTCTAATCAGGCCTTTGAATGAATCGTAGATTTTCTGTATATTGTGCTCCTTCGCATAAGGTGCAAGACCCATAACCTTGAACTCGTGCTCGAGAGGCTTCATGCCTAAATGAATTGTGGCGAGAGAATAGAGGTAACCAAGCGAGGCTGCCTTCTTTGTTCTGGAAATTGTCTGCAGATTCTTTCCATCGAAGATACTGACTGTGGCACAGAGTCCGGAACCTTCTCCATCAAGCGTGAATATCAGCGTCTTTTCACTCTGAGAAAGGTTGAAACAGGGAGAATATGCATGCGCAAGATGATGGTCTATCACGAGAATCTGCTCCTGCTTGAGTGAAAAGGAGCGCGCCAATACTCTCTTCAGCATTTGTGCACGGTGCTTCCGATGCGCTGCTTCTTTACTTTCCTTGCTGCCTGCGTAGAGCGAGAAAAGCGCAGGAAACTTATATCCGAGCTGTGAGAGAAGGCGTTTACTGAATGGCTTCTTTGTGTATGCCTCTAGAAATCGCTTTCCGAAATTCGGGTCGGTGTCGATATCGTAATGGTCATCAAGCACCACATATTCTATTTCTCTGAATGTTATGTTCGCTTCACTCATGAGAGTATGAATTGCAGTGTGCGGGATGCCTGAATGGTTTTTTACCCTGGAAAAACGCTCCTCGCTGATGCAACCCAGAATCTTGCCGTTGTGCAGAAGTGCAGCAGTTGCATTGTGCCCGATATTCAGACCTAAAATATACATAGAAACACCTGCACTAAAAGGCTTATAAGTCTTTTGCCCTGGAAGATAGATATGCATCAAACTCCCTGACCCTGCCACGTCGTATCCTCTGAAGATGTGTGAAGCAGTACCACAGAGAGGCAAAGTAGTGTTTAAGCTTGAGTCTATGCTTCTTCTCAGGGTGTAAAAGAAAGAGTGCGATTCTCAATGCAGTTATGCCGAGCAGTGTCCAGAAGAATATAATCTTCTCTTTGAAGGTTGAATTAAGATTCTTGAAATTAAAGTAAAAATGGTCTACTTGATTCAAGAAACTTGCACGTTCACTCGGCTGGCGCTCCTTAAAAGAATAACGGTGTGTCAGTTTTGCATGAGGGGTTATGAAAATTGAATTCTTGAATTTTCTGCTTAGTCTATATCCAAAATCGATGTCTTCTGCAACTGTATAACCGAGTAAATTCTCATCGAACTTCATGCTCTTGAACAGCTCTTTAAGATAAGCCATGTTATCTCCAGGCATCCAGTCTGCATTAATCGTCTGGGAGATAACAAGCGGGTACCGATTGCCGTACGCAGAGACTATGGATGCATCGTTTTCATACAGTCTGCCTCCAAGAAAAAACAGTTTTCGTGCAATCTTCTCTATTGTTGAAGGCAGAGGCATATTCTTCTCATAGGGCACATAGCCTGCTGCTGCCTTTGCTTCTGGATGAGCATTGAATACTTTCAGAATCTCTACGAAGTAATTTGCACCAACGCTCACATCATCATCGGTGAAGCAGATAATCTTAGATGCTGGAGATGCATGCTTGACTCCAAGGTTGCGGGCTCGTGTGATTGAGGGAGTGGATGAATGAATGTATCTTATCTTCTGTAAATTCTGGCGCTTAACGACTTGTTTTGAAGCATTGTTTGCGCTCTGGTCAACAACAATCACTTCCCTTAGATACTTGAGATGAGGTTTAAATGCCTTGAGTGTTATAGCTAATTCATCTGCACGATTGAATGTTGGGATGACTACCGATATATCCTTCAGCGAATACGGCATGATAGTGATTGCGTGAAATGCTATATAAGTCTTTGGAAGTATAGTTCAGCATCTTTATATACAAAGAATACTTTTCACAAAGAATGGCTCGAAGTGTGAAAAAGAGTGAAGAACGGACTGAATTTCACCAGCGTCTGGGCTATGTTGCTAAATCCTCTATTATTGTACTAGTCAGCGTTTTTCTCGCCAAGATCCTGACGTATGCATACAAAGCCGTCATTGCGCAGAACTTCGGACCTGCAGTTTATGGACTGTACTCGCTCGCACTTATGGTTGCTGGATGGTTTATTGCATTGTCCTCTTTAGGACTTGCGGAAGGACTTCTGCGCTTCATGCCTATTTATGCAGGAAAGAAAGAGTGGGGAAAGCTAAGATTTGTTTTCAGAAAGGGCTTTAGGACGCTGTGTATCACAGGCATCATCTTCAGCGCGCTCCTATTCATAGGTGCAGAGGTTATCTCAGTCCAGCTTTTTCATGATAATGAACTAATACCATTCCTGCGCTGGTTCAGCATAACTGTAATTCTTACAATCCTTGCCAGTCCATTTGTTGATGCGTTGATGGTATTTGAGAAGATACGCTTATTCTCATTCATCTCGAACGTGCTTCCGAACCTTGCTAGGATTATCTTCTTGGTATTATTCATCTCTTTGGGGCTCCAGAATAATGCAATCATCTACTCTCATGTGCTGGGGGTTGCACTGGTACTTATTGCAAGCATTCTGGTGGCGTTCTCATACATACCTGTCTTGCGAGGGCATATTGACTTGCAGAAACGAGAGAAAAAGAATATCTGGTCTGATGTGCTCTCATACTCGTGGCCTATTCTGTTTCTAGGTATTGTTTCGAATATATTCTACTGGATTGACACTTTCTTTATTGGATACTACATTGATGCATATGAAGTAGGCATCTATAATGCTGCTGTACCGATTGCACTGCTGCTTGGATTCGTGCCATCATTGGTTATGACCGTGCTCTTCCCGCTCATCAACAAGGAATATGCTCGGAAAAAACTGGATGTGGTGCGGGACTTAAATAAGCAGGTAGGGAAATGGATATTCCTGCTTAATCTGCCGCTCCTCTGCGTATTCCTAATCTTCCCAGAGACATTTATCCAGATTCTCTTTGGAGCTGAGTTTATACGAGCAGCTGCATCTCTGCAGGTAATCGCATTCGGCTCATTTGCCTATGCTCTTGGAGTAAGCGCACTTGGACTGATTTCTATGCTTGGAAAGTCTCGGCTTATTCTGATTATTTATCTTGCAGGTTCACTCTTGAATGCATTTCTCAACATGCTTTGGGTTCCAAGGTATGGGATTATCGGAGCAGCATTCTCTACTATGCTGATGTACTTTGCAGTAACCTGTATCCTTCTCTTCTATACCAAGAAATATCTAAATACTATTCCCTTGCGGAGAAAGGTACTGCGCATACTTCTTATTGGGCTAATGCCTGCCCTGGTGCTATGGGGAGTGACACGTATTATTACAGTGGATGCTATTGGAGCTATAGTGCTGTGCATTTTGTATGGTTTAGTCTATCTTGCCTTGCTTTTTACAACTGGCTGTCTTGACAGCAATGATTTGTATATCTGGAATGCTTTAAGAAAGAAGCTTTTTAGAGATGTTTAGACAGAGATTTCTTATTATCTGAAGAACCTTATGGCTGAACATTTATTGATGGCAGTGACCATTGTTTTCATATAGGCTATCTAGAAATCCCCTTCCTTTATAGATTATATACCTTAAGTTAATTCATCCGAGACTTGAACCACTCAACCGTCTCACGAGCGCCTTGCTCATATGTATGCCGCGGCTTCCAACCAAGTTCTCTCTGGACGAGAGAAGTATCAAATACAATGTCATGCACTTCTCCCTTGATTGCGGGAACATGAATTGCTTCTCCGTTGAATCCAGTATACTTCTTAAGCAGATTAAATAATTCATTCACACTTACCTGCGTGCCATTTGCAAGATGGAACAGCTTATGCTCGGGAGTTTTTGGAATGCAGAAAACCAGAAATTCTGCTAGATCAAGAACATATATAAAATCCCTAGTTTGAGTGCCGTCGCCAAATATCTTGGGCGCTTCACCGCGAAGCATCTTATCAGTAAACAAGCCTGTGACTCGAGTTGTCTTCGGGTCATCTCTCGGTCCGTAGACATTGCCGAAGCAAAAGATGAGATAATCAAGACCATATAGCTGATGATACATCCAGACATAATGCTCTGCTGTGTGCTTTGAGATGCCGTACGGCGAGAGCGGGTTAATTGGATGGTCTTCTGCTACCGGAAGCCTGACTGGCTCTCCGACACGAGCTGAAGTTGACGTATAGATGATTTTCCTGACTTTATGCTTCCTGCATGCTTCTAGAACATTGATTGTACCAAGAATATTTGTTGTTGCATCGTGAATCGGCTCTTGCAGGGACTTTCTCAAGTCAACATTAGCTGCTAAATGCATAACTATCTCTGGCTTCTCTTTTTCGAAGACTGCATCGAGGTTTCCATTTAGATCCTCGTGATAGAATGAGGCTTGTGGATTTACATACTCTCTTTTGCCAGTACTCATATTGTCTACGATAACCACCTCATATCCCTCTTTGATGAGGGTGTCGGTAAGATGGCTTCCAATAAATCCTGCACCGCCTGTTACTAAGACCTTCATGATTTTCTCCTTGATACATGGCGAGTTTTCCATTCATCAACCAATTCTCTGGCTTTCTGCTCGCTGAAAGGATTGAGTATTCTGCGGAAGGATGTTGCAAATGGCAGGCTGTAGAGTATTCTCTTCATCTTTTTACGCCAGATACTTGTGCGGAGTCTTTTTATTTGTTCCGGTGGACCGTAATATACAAGGTAGTGAGTATGGTCTGGAATAATTATGCAGGCACCGAAAGAGCGCAGCTCTCTCTCAGTCCATTGCGACTTGAATATCTCATAGGGGTTGTCAAATTCTGCCTTCTCATTCCAGCAAACCTTTACTATGCTGAGCAATAAAGCATTGTTCTTCTTGAGAATCTGCTTAATGAGCTTTCGCCCGTCCTCTTTTGTAAAATCAAACAGTACATCAAGAAGCAATACTACATCATACTTTCTCTTTATCTTCTCCAGCATCTTCCCTGCTTCACCGATATATATATTATTATAGACGTACTTGTGAACTGGCGTTACATATCTCTTGAAGACTTCAATGCCGTCAATCTGCTTCTTGAAGTTAGGATAGGTTTCATAATCAAGATACTCCCGAGCAAGCACACCATACTTTCCGAAGCCTGTCCCAATATCTAGAAGAGAATCTGGTTTAAGTGTAATGAGTGCTTCGATTACTCTTCCGATGAGATGGGGGCTGCTTGAAGGCATGGCTACATATTCCTCTTGAAATAATTAGGATTCTTCTCTAGATTCTTGAAGTGGAAGATGAGTGAGATAAGTGCGCCTAGAGTGTAGCGGAAATTATCATAGGATTTCTGAGATGGACGAATGATGAACCCGATTGTCCTGAGAATCGCTCTGCCTAACATCCCCCACCAGAAGATAGATAGGTTCTTCCATGTCTGATTAAAGTCTTTTTTGAAGAGATACGCTACATAAATAATCTTTGAGTAATAAATCTTCTTGGAAGGCATCCTGCTGCTGAAACTCACATTATGCAATGCCTTGTTTGCTTTTAGAAGATAGAGATTGCCATATTTCTTATAGAGCCTGTAAGACCAGTCAAGGTCATCCTGCACTGGATACTCTGTCAGCTTCTCGTCAAATCTGAATTCTTTCATATACTTCTTCTTGACTGCGCAGGTTCCTGTGCACATGCGTTCCACAGGCAAGACTTCCTTTGTCAATGGGAATGGTTGTATCTCAGACATTGTTGCAAGCACCTTAGATGTATCTTTTTTATACTGCCCAAGCATGAAGAAGCGCATTACCGCATTCTTCCAAGGATTAAACGTTTCCTTCTGAATCGAGTATGGATACCAGTTCATCCCTACTGCATTAGGATTATCTTCAAAGAAGCGCAGGGTTGCTTCCACATAGTCTTTCTTTACCAGCATGTCATCTTCTGAAAGAAATATAATATCTCCCTTTGCCAGACGAATTCCTTTATTTGTTGAAATAGTCATGCCTCTCTGCTCAGGTTTCTTTTTGAAATAGACGATGTGTAGTTTTTTGTACTTGCCGCAAAGCTTTTTTGTCTCATTATTGTCAGAATCATCAACAATAATTACTTCGTCGAACCTGACTGTCTGCTTGACATAGCAATCCAGAACCTTCTTCAGACTTTCAGGACGATTATATGTAGGAATAATCATCGAAGTAGTCATCTTGCGAGGCATAGCACTACGTGTATCTTATGCTTTAAAAGAGTTGTGTACTGGCAATTCTTTTCAGCAAGTGTGAGTAATCAGAAAGGCTCTCCTTGATTAGCGGCACGAGATCGAGGTTTCCAAGCTCTTCAAAGGAGAAATAGCCGGCACGCTGGCCTTCAATAACATGCAAAGCTTCGAGAGGAGTTTCTGTCTCAGCATACCATACTTCTAATTCAAGCGGCAGGCTCTTATGTGCTGGAGCATGTTCAGGACCAAGTGAATGCCCTCCTATTTTCTTAAGACGAACAAGCACTAAAGACTCTCCTAATTCCTCTCTTGCTTCTCGCAATAAGGCTGTATCTGCTGTCTCTCCTGATTCAATCTCGCCTCCGACTAGATCCCACTTTCCTGGATTAGTTATCTGAGGTTTATCATCCCGCTGTATGAATAGATACTTCCCCAAGGAAGGATTCCTTATAATTCCTTTCACGCCGTATATTCTTCCATCATAGGTCATAATTTTCTAGAAATAACATGCCTTAAATAGCTTTGCTTAGTGAGTGAAGAACCCTATGGCAAGACCATAGTGCATCAGAAGAAGAAATATTATTATCTCCTGCAACTGCTCATCTTTATCGGACACGCGATAATTATAATTGTTAGACTATCTTAGGTTTATATTGTAATCCTGCCTTGCTTTATCCCCAAGGCAAGACCTTGGGGTATTAATGAGAGATCTTTGCTGTTGAACGGTCCATTACGCTTCCTGTACTCGGAACACAGCGCATTCTTGAAGCTCGTGGATTTCCTGATGAAGAAGAACTGCAACGATACAAAGAAGTTGCACGGAAATACTTCTACGGGACCTTTGCTCCGACTGTAATGCGCCCTGAGCACGAAATCTTCCAGAAGCTGGGGTACCATAAGATAGCAAATCATACTATCTTGGTAGACCTGCAGAAAAGTGAAGAGGAGTTGTGGAATGCACTTGAGAAGAAATCGATACGATGGGGTGTAAAGACTGCGCTGAAGAACCAAGTCCGCATTGTATCGCCTACTGCGAAAGAGGTTGATACTTTCTATACGCTATATACAAACAGACTGAAGGCGGGCGGTGTTGAGCCTGAAGCAAAAGAAAGCATGCATCTTCTAACTTCTACAAATGTCTCAAAACTCTTTGTAGTCCTCCACGGAGAAGATGTTGTGGCAGGCGGGATGGTATTGCTTGATAAAGCACATCACTACGCTATTCTTGACCTGACTGCTGCTTCTGAGAAAGGATTTGAACTGCAAGTCATGCCATACCTCTATTGGCAGCTGATGCTTTTCGCAAAGCAGCACGGAATGCGTTATTTTGACCTAGGAGGGTATGATGTCGGTGCCAGGCCTGGCGATAAACTTTACAACATCAACAAGTTCAAGGAGCGATTCGGCGGAAGAGTGGTAGAGCAGCCGATTTACGCGACTCATGGAAGGTATGTCTCTATGCGCAAGGTACTTGGGGCATTCAAGTTCATGCGCTCGTGGTATCGAAAAGAGTAAAAATAGATGTTCTTTCGGAAGATTTATATATCTTCAGATGAGTTTCCTCCATGTGACTATATGGCATCTAAAAAGATACTTATCACCGGTGCGGCAGGCTTTATCGGCCATCACTTAGCAAATAAACTGAGAAGTGAAGGCCATACTGTGATTGGAGTTGATAATTTTGATCATCCTTGCGGCGCTCCTGCCCAGTGTGTGCATATGGATGTGCGCGACCCTGCCTTGAAAGAGCTTATCAAAGATGTTGATGAAGTGTATCATCTTGCTGCACAAATTCATGTCGACCGTTCGTATGAAGACCCTGAATTGACGTATGACGTGAATGTTGGAGGCACTAAGAACGTGCTTGATGCATGCAAAGAGTACAACAAAACAATGCTACTCGCCAGCAGCGTAGAAGTCTATGGGAGTGCGAAAACGCCTGCTATCTCTGAGGATCATCCCTTGCATCCACAAAGCCCCTATGCAGAAAGCAAACGCCAAGCAGAAGAATTATGCAAGGAATATGCAAGAAAATATGGTGTGAAGGTGAAGATTATGCGCAGCTTTAATACTTATGGTCCGTACCAAAATAGCGAGATTTATGGTTCAGTGATACCTATCTTTGTCCGAAGGATACTGAATGGGGAGCCGCCAGTCATCTTTGGCAGCGGCATCCAAACTCGGGACTTCATGCATATCAGCGATGCATTGAACGCGTATGAACTGATGATTACTAAAGGACCTATTGGCGAACCAACTCACTTTGGAACAGGAAGCGAGATATCAATCAATGAGCTTGCTGATGTGCTCATTAACCTCATCGGCAAGAAGATGCGGCCTGTGTACTCTGCGCCTCGGCCAGATGAAGTCATGAGACTGCGTGCTAACATCACCAAGGCAGAGTCTCTTGGCTTTAAGCCAGCGATGGCACTTGAGCAAGGCCTGAAACACTATGTGGAATGGTTCATGAAGCACCGTCTTGGCGACAGTGCGAATGTACCTTCAGGGCTCTACCTGAAAGAGTAGTTTGATTCTCAGTAGCACATCAAGGAACATAGAATATGCATTCTTTTGTTTAGGCAAGCAGTTCCCTTAATGATTTGACAATGTACTCGCGCTCTTCTCTAGTGAGCTGAGGATGCACAGGTATGCTGATGACTTCCTTAGCAAGCTGCTCTGCAACAGGAAGCGAGCCTTCTGCACTGTATCCTTTATAGAGCGTCGTGAGATGAAGCGGCTGCGGGTAGTAGACGCGCGCTGCAATCCCTTTTTCCCCCAACTTCTGTAAAATTAGATCTCGTTTTCCGTTGGTGATTCTCAAAGTGAATTGGTGGAATACGTGCTTCGTGCCTTTTTCACTGGGAAGAATCACATTCGGCAGACCTGCCAATTCCTTGAGAAAATAGTGCGCGTTCTCTATTCTTTTTTTAGTAAGAACCTCTATTCTCTTCAACTGCTCAAGTGCGATTGCTGCCTGCATCTCAGTTATCCTGAAGTTTAATCCGTAGCCTACATAATCATACTTTGTGCGCTGCCCTATATTGATGAAATCTCTTATCTTTCCTGCATATTCTGGATTGTTTGTCGTGATAATGCCTCCTTCGCCGCTCATGATGTTCTTTGACTCCTGAAGACTGAATGCAGCAAGGTCTCCTAGTGTGCCTGCTTTTCTCCCCTGGTACTCAGCTCCCACTGCCTGACATGCATCTTCTATCAAAAAGAGCTTGTGCTTGTCTGCAATGCGCTTGATTGCATCATAGTCATACTGCAATCCGTAAAGGTCAACAGGAAGAATTGCTCTTGTCCTCTTAGTTATCTTTTCTTCTATCTTACTCGGATCTATGTTGAAGTCTTCTCCGATATCAACGAAAACAGGTTTAGCTTTAAAATACATGATAGCATTTGCAGTGGCAATGAAAGTGAAGGGAGTGGTTATCACCTCATCCCCTTCCTTGAGACCGCATGCATAAAGTGCGGCTATAAGCGCTGACGTGCCGCTTGAAACAAGGATTGCATGCTGCACCTTGCAGAATCTTGCAAATGCCTCCTCAAACTCCTTCACTACCTTTCCTTGAAAGAGCCTGCCTGACTCGAGAACTTTTAGAACAGCTCTCTTTTCCTCTTCTCCGATAAATGGCCTGGCAATTGGTATCTCCATGATTAAGAACGTACGTGTTGTCTTATAAACTTTTCCGAGGAGAATCGAGTAGAATAAGTTCATAAGGTTTATAAATGAACTTCGATTGCAACGAGTATGGCTAATGGCATTGCTGGTGTTCCGGCTACTTTTGAAGAATTCTTAACCTCTGCCGGTTCTGTGCAGGTTGACTTGCAGTCATTAGTTATTGCACTGCTGCTTGCAACACTTCTTTCCTTCCTTCTGGCGAGACTATATGTGAAGTATGGCACCTCTTTGTCAAATAGAAAACGCTTCGCTGACAATTTTGTACTAATAACTGTTGCAACTACTTTAGTGATTACAATCGTTAAATCCTCGCTTGCTTTATCTCTTGGATTAGTTGGTGCACTATCCATTGTGCGATTCAGGGCAGCCATTAAAGAGCCTGAGGAGCTTACTTTCTTGTTCCTCACCATTGCGATGGGTCTTGGGCTGGGAGCAAATCAATTCTCAATAACTATTGTCTCGTTTCTCATTATGAGCGTTATTATCTGGGGCAGGCACTTCTATCACAAGAAAGATGAAAACCAGAATCTCTATTTATCAGTTGTCGGACAAGCATCATCCCATGTAACACTTGACAACATCAAGAAGATTCTTGAGAAACATTGTACTGCTGTCCAGCTCAGACGCTTTGACCATACTGCTGATGACGGCATTGATGCAACTTTCCTGATTGATGTGAGTGCATATGCCTCTCTTGAACGAGCATTAAATGACTTGAAGAAGCTCTCAAAGAACCTCACTATCACCTACATGGATAAAATCGGCGTTCACTAACCATGGAAATCAAAGGCCGGGAGACTAGTGCACACCTCTACTCTAACCCGTTAGAAAAAATCAGAGCAGCATTGCAGACAAACATAGCACGTAAAGCTGGATTCGCATTTTGCATTCTTCTCTGCATCCTTACTTTTATCATAGGAGTATTTGGAGGTCTGCTTGCTACCGGTTTTTTTGGAACACTTGATGAACCATCTGAACGCACTATCGCGATTATCCATGCATTTGGCATCGGTGGCTTGAGAGAACTGCAGACTAAAGTCCTTGAGGTAAAAAATGAGCATATCAAGATACCATTCAATTACCTTCTTGGCCACCTCGCGCAGCCAAAACGCATGACTATTGATGTCTCATTCGAAAACTATCAGAAACTCGTCTACGCGCGCGAGAAAGCAGTGAATCTTGGACTTCTAATCGTCTCTGATGATGAAGAGGTTCCTGCACGCGTGACACTTGACGGTAAGCAAGTACGTGCAGACATTCGCTTGAAAGGAGAGAATACTGATCATGTGCTGGGAGATAAATGGTCGCTACGCATCAAAGTGAAGGATAGCGAGACATTGCAAAGTATGAGCGTCTTCTCGATACAAGACCCTGCACGCAGAAAAAATCTGAATGAATGGATATATCTTCAGGCATTGCATGACGAGGATGTGCTTGCAGTCAGGTATGATTTTGTTGATGTAACCATCAATGGCAAGCATAAAGGAATATACGCTATTGAAGAGCATTTCCAGAAACAGCTGCTTGAATCGAATGGCAGGCTTGATGGGCCGATTATTCGATTCGATGCTGAACAGCGCAGAGATGAAGTATTGCTTCGTGAACAGACAGAGTACTCTCAAATACTCTCTGAGAACATTGACTGGTATCCTACTACGACTATCCAGCTCTATAAACCGACAACGCTTCAAGATTCTGTACGGGCACAGGAGTTTGATGAAGCAAAGAATCTGCTTGAAGCATGGCGTCTCGGCAAGATGAAAACCAGCGAGGTATTCGATACTGATGTACTGGCAAAGTACTTTGCAGTCAGCACAGTCTTTGGCGGGCATCATGCAACGCTCTGGTCTAATACTCCTTTCTACTATAATCCAGTTACCTCAAAACTTGAGCCAATCGGCTTTGATGCAGAAATTGGAAATCAAGCATATCAGGGAGTTGAACCTTTCTCTCCTGTGTGCCTCAAAGCTTCTGGAGCTGCCTGCAGTGTTGCAACGACAGATTACTATGGATTGCTGTTCAGTGATGCTGTATTCTATCAAGCATATATTGAAGAGCTTAAGCGAGTGTCACAGAGAGAGTACATGGACTCCTTCTTCTCAGAACATGAACAGGAAATCTCGCACTATACCAGATTGTTACACCGCGAGAATCCGAGCTATCATGTATTTCTTGATTCTTTCTATACAAATCAGTTGCAGATTCAATCTATCCTGCACCCAGTTAATCAGGTTAATGCATACTATGGGGGAGTGAATGCACAGCGCAGACTCACCTTGCAGATAGGCAATACTGGCCAAGTGCCGATAGAAATTGTGGACCTGAAGTATAAGGATACTATCATCCAACCTGTAAATGGACCTCTGCTCTTACAGCGCAGACCTGCAAATTCATCGACAAATTATCAAGAAGCTGTATTTGTACTCCCATCCACACTTACTACGTGGAATGAGACTTACGTGCCTGAAATGCGCGTGCGCTACCGATTAGTTGGAGATAGTGAACTCTACGAGGATTATGTGCTGCCTTGGCAGTACCTTGATGAATCATTTCCAGAGGATAATCTTCTGCGAGAAACTCCTAATATTGAGAGATTTTCATTCATTGAAAAAGATGAGGGCTCGAAGATTATACGGATTAAGCCAGGAACCTGGATAGTGAATGAGAGCTTGATTATCCCTGCAGGATACCGTGTGCATGTAGGTGAAGGAACTTCTTTAGACCTTACTTCTAAATCCTTAATTCTCTCCTACTCGCCACTGCAACTTGAAGGCAGTCAGGAAAGACCAGTCAGTGTCTATTCATCTGATGGAACTGGGCAGGGGCTTGTTGTGCTGCAGGCGCGGGATTCTTCAACAGTGAGTTGGACACGATTTGAAAACCTAACTAGTGCTGATAAAAGTAACTGGCAGCTGACTGGTGCAGTAACCTTCTATGAATCTCCTGTTGCATTCGACAATGTATACTTCGGGAGCTTTCATGCAGAAGATATTCTTAATATTAAACAGTCTTCTTTCTCCCTAACTAACTCTGTTTTCAATCAGAGCACGTCTGACTGTCTGGATATTGATTTCGGGACAGGAAGAATAGAATCAGTTAAAGCATATGGGTGCGGAAATGATGGGCTTGACTTCTCAGGCAGCACTGCGAACATAAAAGATTTCTACTCACGCGGTCAGGGAGATAAGGGCATCAGTTCAGGAGAGAACAGCACAATCTCTGCTGAGGATATAGTTGTAGAGGAAGGGTATATCGGGCTTGCGAGCAAAGACTTGTCCTTCTTTACTGTCACGAACGCGACTTTGCGCGGCAATACATACGGTCTTGCATTGTACGAGAAGAAGACTGAGTTTGGAGCAGGCGTCCTGCATGGCGCAGGCATTATCTTAGAAAACAACGAGCAGGATTACATTAAGGACAGTGCATCTGAACTTGTACTTGAAGGTGAGAGAATGGAGGAGAGCGAGAGCAGAGATGTTTATGACTTGCTCTATCCTGAGGAATTATGAGCGAAAAGAAAGCGCGAGAGCTGCGCTACGAGAGAAAATTCTTGGTGCATGAACTAAGCACGCATCAAGTCAGGCATCTGCTGGTGATGCTTCCAGGCATATTCAGGAAACTTCATCTGCCAAGGCGCATCAATAATATCTACCTTGATTCTCTGGATTATCGGAATTATCTTGATAGCATTGAAGGAGAGAAAGAACGCATGAAAGTACGCATACGCTGGTATGGAAAAACTATCGGACAGATACATCCTGTATTGGAGATTAAGATGAAGCATGGTGAGATTGGAAAGAAGCTCTCATTTCCTTTACATCCTTTTGCTGTCAGCAAACGCCTCTCACGCGAATTCCTTATGCAGGAGGTATTCATGAGATCAAATTTACCTGATGCAATCCTCGCTGAATTAAAGCAGTTAACCCCTGTGCTGCTTAATTCTTATCTCAGAGAATATTATCAATCTGCAAATAAGGCCTGCAGAGTAACTTTAGACAGCGAGCAGGTATTTATCAAGCTCCATCCTGCACATAATACCTTTACGCAACGCATCAAAGATCCCCGAAGTACTGTGATTGAGATTAAGTACTCGCAGCAGGATGCTGAGCTGGTGCACCAGATGTTCAAGCACTTGCCCTTCAGACTTGTACAGAATTCGAAGTATACGTATGGACTTGGGCAGTTCATAAGCTAAGAGACTATGAATCAGATTTTACTTATGGGGATGAGTGCGCCGCAAGAAGGCGGCAGTGAGAGACATGTATATGAGCTGGCAAGCCGAATCAAGGAAAGCACGGTCTTTACCCAAAGAGGCAGCATTTGCCAGCGCACTGTTCAAGTTCCTGTACCTACAAGAAATATTCTTCTCAGGAATTTGTGTTTTCTCTTCTGGGCTGTGCTCTATGCTCTTTTCCTGCTCATCACTCTTAGGAAGAAGTATACAACTATCCATATCCATGAGAATCTGCTCTATGTTCTTGCTCCTCTTCTTAGAATGCGCTATACTGTTGTGATTACGATACATGGCATGACTGGATTTCTCTTCCATGATTCAAAACTGCTCTGGCTGTTTTTTAAGCAGGGATTGCGTGCCGCTGATGCGCTGATTGCAGTGAATCCTGTTGATGAGCGCGTATTGCACCATGAGTTTCCCGGAAAGAAAATTAAATATTTCCCGAATGGAGTTGATTTAGATGCCTATAAAGGAAGAGCGCATGTAGAGAAGAAAATAGTATTTATCGGCAGAATCCATGAACAGAAAGGAATTGTGTATTTGCTTGAAGCATTCACCTCACTTGAGGCGCAGATTCCTGGCTTCAAGCTGGAGATTATAGGAAAACTGAATGATTATGCCATCGAGCTGCAGAGAAAGTATCCTTCTCAACGCATTCTCTGGAGAGGATTTATTGCTAATCGAGATGCAATTGCGAGAACGTTAGAGTCTGCTTACTGCATAGTCTTGCCGAGTTTATGGGAGGGTCTGCCCCTGACTTTGTTCGAGTCACTTGCTTCAGGCAGGCCGATTATTGTATCAAAGATTGACGCATTTAGTTCAGTGGTTAAAAACGAAGTCATTTTCTTCAAGAGCAAAAATAGCTCGGATCTAGGAAAGAAGCTGTTAGAGATTGTACGAGATAAGAAACGTGCTGCTCGAATAGGTGCTGCAGGAAAGAAAACTGCCGGAAGATATGACTGGAACAGAATTGCGCAAGAATATTCTGCATTTATGCAGAGTTTATAACTTCTATTATCTGCTTCTTGAGAGCATGAATATCCTTCTCAGATAGGTTATCCAATGATACGACTAACATTCGCTTGCTCAGCTCTTCTGAGGCAGGGAGTGAAACAGGAGCAAGCTTCTTTGCCTTCACATATTCACGATAATAATTCAGACTCGGCTCAAAACTGCCTGATGCATATAGAGATGCCAATGCTTTTGTAATATCTATTTGTCTCTTGAAGATAATAGGGAATCTGAGTGCTGAAGAGCCTGGATTACAGGAAACTACCTTAATTCCCTTAATTCCTCTCATCAGAGCATAGAATCTCCTGTACTGCGAGATATAGTGATTGACTATCTTCCTGCTCTTCTGCATCTGGCTGAGACAGATGGCCAGTTCATGTTTCTGTAATGTATATCTATAACTCTCTTCTGACTCTTTGAGTGCGATGCGCATCTTGTCAAGAATAAACCCTGCTGGGAAGAGTCTTTGCATTCTGGGCAGATAGGAGAATAAGAAAACTGTCAGATGCGCCAATATAGATTCAAGCATGCTCTCATGAGGAAGGAGAAGAGCAGAAAGTGCATTTTTTGCCTTTTTATAAATTAGAGTGTTGTTGGTAATGAACAATCCTCCGGCAGGAGCACTTAATGCTTTTGAGAAACTGAAGATACCTGCCTCGCCATATGTACCGAGCGGTTCTCCTTTGGCCGATGCATGAAGTGCGTGTGCACAATCCTCAAGCAAGACGATACTGCGTGCCTTGCATACAAGTCTTATCTCCTGCATTTTGGCAGGCATGCCATAAAGATTGACTGGCATGATTATTCTTGTTCTCTTAGTTATCTTCTTCTTGAGAGCGGACAGCAAGAGATTGCCTGACTCATCAACATCAACGTATCGAACACATGCGTATTTATCAAGCAGTTCAGGAACTTCTGCACAGACGTATGCCTGTGTAAGCACTTCATCGGTCTTCTTTACCTCTAGAGCACGCAGAGCGATCTCAATTGCCGCCTTTCCCGAGGGAGTTACAAGCGCGTATCTGCATTTGAACTGTCTCCTAGCTTCTTCCTCGATGGACTCCTCAAGCTTTCTTGCAGTTAGAGAGCTCATAAGCGCTTTGTAATCTCGCTTGTCCAAGAAGAAAAGCTTATGCGCCCGCCTCCGTAAGAGAAACGGATTGCCTTTCAGATTCATAAACAAGGAACATGAAAGAGATTTATAAACTCTCTGAACCTTTGCTCATGATGAATAGAATCACCTACAGCGTCGATGTCGAGCCTGACTTGCATGGCTCAGGATATCGGGGAGTGAATCAAGGTCTTGTGAAATTCGAGAAGCTCTGTGATGCACACAAAGTAAAACCTGTGCTCTTTGTGACTGCCGACTGCATTAAGCAAAATCCAAGGCTATTTCTGCGATTGCAAAAGAAAGGCTGGGATGTCTCGCTGCATGGATTTACGCATACACGGTTTGATGAGATGAGCATGAATGAGAAGGAAAGAGAAATCTCACAGTCTTTGCTCTACTGGAAGAAGTATCTGAAGAGCAAACCCAAAGGATTTCGTGCTCCCCAACATAGTATTGATGATGAAACTCTTGACTTATTGGAAAAGCATGGCTTCCAATATGACTCAAGCTACACTCCTTTGAATGCATTCCAATTCTTGTTCTTCCCAAGAAAGCTCTTCCTCAACTTGAGAAGCTTCTTTTCGCCTTTACAACCCTATCGGATTAGAGAAAAACTTAGAGAGGTTCCTTCCTCGGCTCTTCTCCTTCCTTTTGTTTCATTAACAATTCGTTTTCTACCTCGATGGCTAATCTCAATCTATATTCATCTTATTCACTTAATATACCGCCAGCCAGTATTCTACGCGCATTCATGGGATTTTATCTCCCAGAAAGATAGCAGGATAGACCGCCTTGTCTCCCATAATTCTTTTATCAAGAAACTTGCATACTGCATGGAGAGATTCAGATGAGAATTCTTGAACTGACTAATTTTTCAGCAGGCGGATGTGGGGTTTTTGCGCGAGTGAAAGCTGAATCAGCACTGCTCAAGAAAGCAGGCCACGAAGTTATGATTTTCTCATCAGATCTTGAGAAAGGGACGAACAAACGTGTGCCTCATCATGATAGTATAACTAATATCCCGATTCAACGATTCCGTGCGAGGCGTTTGGGAGGCGAGAGCTATATGTCATGGAGTTTCCAAGATGCTACGCGCGCTTTCAAGCCAGAGATTATTATTGCACATGGCTATCGGCATCCGCATACGCTTCAGGCGCTAAAACTAGGCAGAAAGCTCAATGCTAAAGTATTATTGGTAACACATGCTCCCTTTGGTAGAGATGCGCAACGCTCAAGTTTATCTCGGTTTGCAGTTAGCTTGTATGACAGAAAAATTGGCAGGAGTACATTGAAGCACTTTGACCGAGTTATCGCAATAACTAAGTGGGAGCTTCCTTACTTGAAGGCATTGGGAGTTCCGAGAGAGAAGATTACCTATATCCCTAATGGCATCAGAGAAGAGTTCCTTTCTTCAAAGAAGAGGAAAGAAAGCAATAAACTGATATACCTTGGCAGGATCGCTCCTATCAAACACTTGGAAGTTATTATTGAAGCTCTTGTACTGATGAAAAACAAGTCAGTTGTTGAACTCTTTGGTCCTGCGGAAGAGAAATATCTGCATATCTTACAGAAGAGGATACAGAAAGCTGAACTGGAAAAAGATATCAGCATTATCAATAAGAAGTATGACTCTGATGAACAAATAGCTGCGCTTGACTCCTCGAGATATTTCATTCTCCCTTCTTTGAGCGAAGGTATGCCTCAGACACTGATTGAAGCGATGGCGCGAGGAAAGATCTGTCTGGCGAGTGATGTACCTGGGAATAGCGATCTGATAAAACATGGCAGGAATGGATTCTTATTTGAGAATACTCCTGAAGCACTCGCAGCTTTGCTGGAGAAGCTGCAGGCAATGAATCAAGCACGAAGAAGACAGATTCAAAGAGCTGCACGAGCATCAATACAGCAGTTTTCCTGGAAGATAGTTATCAAGAAACTTGAGAAGGTAGTTCAAGAAGTTTCTGTACGGTCTGCCCAGTAAAATCCTGCGCTTCTCAATCTGCAAGCAAGACACGAATTGCATGGTTTCTTGCCTCCGAGGTAACAGCTCCATGTGTTATTCAAATCCACACCAAGCTTCTCACCAAGCAGGATGATATCTTCTTTGTCTTTTTTGATGAGTGGAGCATGTATCTTAATAGACACAGAAGCGCTTACTTTAGCTAGCTGATTCACCTGTTTAAGGAATTCTGGAGTAGTGTCTGGAAAATGCTCCTCTCCCTCGCACTTGAACCCTATGAAGATACTATGCACTGGCTTCTTTTGGATGCAGAGAGATTCTGCGTATGCCAGCGCATAGCTTAGGAAGATAAGATTTCTCTGTGGCACGTACCAGTTCTTGCTCTCATCTTTTGTATTCTTCAATGAACTTGTATTCTCTGGTTTTACCTGTCTGGTAAGAGATGACTGGTTAAGTTCCTTTAGATTATTGAGAGTAATCTCTTTCATCGGTGCATGAAGCATCTGCGCACATACCTTCACACAACGCCTCTCCTGCTTGCACGCATGCTGACCATAGTTGAAAAAGAGAAGTATTGGCTTATATTTCAGGTGCTTTGCAACATACCATGCAGTGACTACGCTGTCAATGCCTCCAGAACAGAGAACCAGTGCGCGCTTCATCGGTAAAATAAGTTCATAACCTTTATAAGGTTGTGTTCTACAAAATGCTATGAAGAAGCTTGCAAAGGAGCTCGAAAAAGGAGAACGGATTCTTATAGGGCAAGAGCAGTTAACAATTGAGGAAGTTGAACTATCTGACATTGGAAAGCAAGGCACGCAGAAAGTCAGAATTGTCGCAAGCAAAAAGTCTGGAGAGAAAGTCACCGTCATCAGGCCTGCGGATTATCCGTTTATGACTGCATAACATGATAGACGTCATCATTACTTCGTACAATGAACCGAAGGCTACCCTTAGAGCAGTGCAGACTTTTCTCAAACAACTTGGAAAGAATGATAGAATTACTGTTGTTGACCCTTTTTCTGAAGTGGAAACCTTCCTAAGAGAGAAGATTAGAGACAAAAGATTTTTCTTCTTCCTTGATCCAGGAGAAGGAAAGAGCTATGCGCTAAACCTCTTGTTCCAAGAGTACTCGTCATCTAACACCGATGATATCTATATCCTGAGCGATGGAGATGTATATGTGAGTCAGCATGCAGTACGCGAGATACAGAAAAAATTCAAGGATATAAAGATAGGATGCGTTACTGGAAAGCCGGCCAGTCTCGACTCGCGAGAAAAGAAGTACGGCTACTGGTCGCACTTGTTGTTTGCAGGCATTGATAAGACCAGGAGGAAGCTTGATCAGAAAAAGGCGTTCTTTGAATGTTCTGGCTACTTATTCGCAATTAGGAAAGGAGTGATTCTTGACTTCCCTATGGAAACAAGCGAAGACTCCATTATCCCCTATCTATTCTGGAAGAAGGGCTATCGCATTGTTTATGCAGACAGAGCTGAAGTGTATGTTAAAAATCCTGATAACTGGAGAGACTGGCTTGCGCAAAAAGTCAGAAATATCAAAGCGCACGAGAATCTAAATAGGATTGCTCCAGGCATGCCAAGAACAAAAACATTTATGAATGAGATAAAAGAAGGATGGCATTTCTTATTCACGTATCCTCGGAATCTGAAGGAAATTGGATGGACGATTCAGCTCTATTGTGCACGACTCTATCTCTATCTGAAGGCATTCTCTGAATTGAAGAAGCAAAAGAAATATCAAGACGGCTGGCGGGGAGAAGCAACTACCGAAAGTACTAAGACGCTTGACGCGCCTTAGATTACTAGTGAAGAACCCTATGGCAAGACCATAGAGCATCAGACGAAGAAACATTATTATTATTATCTTCTACAATTACTTATCTTTATCAGACACATGATAATTATATTGTAATCCTGCATTGCTTTATCCTCAAGGCAAGACCTTAGAGTATTAATGAGAGATAAATATTCTTTCTGCGCCCTATGTGGACTACTATAATCTTATTGGCAGAAACAACAACATCCATTATAACCCCAATTCTTTAGCAACCTGGATCTCTTGAATCTCTCCTGCAGTAAGTGTCTTTTCCATGTTACATCTCTGCTATAGTTACTATATGAATCTTCTTCTCAGCTCCTTATCCAATTCCTCAAGCGTTCTAACAATTGGCATGCTGGCAATCAAGATTGAGGAGAGGTACTCGAAGCCTTCTTCAGCAGACTCATCAGTCTTAAGACCTACTCTTGGAATGCCTTTTGCATACGCATAGCCGAGTTCCCAGGCAGTCCCTGCACCGACATGCAGTCCATCGAGCACTGCAATAACTAATGTTATGCCTTGAAATCCTTGAGTGATATCTCCTTCAAAGATTCTATGCGCATCTGCTGCTGATTGCGCGATGCCTACATCACGATGCGGGAGGAAGGTTTCAAATCCGAGCTGTCTGCAGAGCGCATCGACTTTCTCGAGCAGTTCTTTCTCGTATGGTGTGTGTATTTTTCCAGCAAGGTAGACTTTCATCCTGTTTCAGATAAAGGAAGGTTAATAAGAGTTATGTATCAGAAACCTTAAAAGCAGATTCTTGCATGTATACGTATGAAGATATGCATTATCAAATTAGGAGCAGATGGAGATGTGTTGAGAACGCTGCCGCTTGCTCAAGCGATTAAAGAAAAGCACAAGAATGCGCAGATTACCTGGATAACTAAGGGAGACATTAAGGACTTGCTTGCAGGAATTGATTATATTGATACTGTGCTGACTCTCCCGTATTATGGAATTGATACTTTTGATATACTCTATAATTTTGACATTGACACAGAAGCATTGGAACTTGCAGGGCACATCCAAGCAGAAAAGAAGTACGGTTTTTGTGCAGAAGGAGGTTACCCTGCTGCTTGCACTCCTGGAGCATCTTACTATCTTGATACTTTATTTGATGATGACCTCAAGAAAGAGAATACGCGGACTTATCAGGAGATGATGTTTATGGCTGCTGAGCTTGAGTACCAGAACAAAAGATATGAATTAGTGCTCAGTGAAGAAGATCTTAGATATGCAGAGGCATTTGCAGCAGAAAATGAACTTGCAGAAAAGAAGCTTATCGGCATCCATATGGGGGCTTCATCACGCTGGCCTTCTAAAGTGTGGCATCCTGAACGCGTGAAGGCATTCATCAGAAAAGCGAGTAATGAAGGGTATACGCTTCTTTTGTTTGGGGGGCCAAATGAAGTGGAGAGCCATGAACATTTGTGCGCTGAACTGGAATCTGAAGGCATAAGCATTGTGCGAAATAACCCTCGAAATACCAAGAGGCAGTTTGCTGCGTTAGTGAGCCTGTGCTCATGTATAGTATGCTCGGATAGCTTTGCATTACATATCTCCCTTGGGATGGGAAAAAATACTATTGGACTCTTCTTCTGCACAAGCCCGAATGAAGTTGAGGGATATGGTTTATTGACAAAACTTGCCTCACCTATGCTTCTTGAATATTTTCCTGAACGCTCTGATCAGTACAGTGAAGAATTAACGAAGAGCATCAGCGAAGATGAAGTGTTGAATGCTCTTATTAGGTAAACTATTCCTACAGCAGAGCCAGTTATCCCTCTGTCAATGGCTGAACCAAGAAACTCCCCACAGCAAGCTAGGGGTATTAGGGAAGAATGAATATCCTCTATCTAGCCAGGGGAGATATGAGAAGAAGATGGTTATCCTACTACTAGGAATTTACAGACATCAGCTAATCAAAAGTCTTATCCTCGAGGCAGGTCTGGATGTATTAGAAAACAATAAATACCATTCTTTCTATCTCCTTGCATGAGTGAAAAAGAGAAGGGTATTGGTGCATGGATTCAGCAGCCTTGGCACCTTGCACTGGTGATTATTCTCATTGCTGCAGCTATTATTCGCATCTACTTCTTTGTGCAGGCCGGCGGGCAAGCGATGTGGTGGGATGAAGCAGAGTACATGGCTACTGCGAAACACTGGGCATTTGATGTGCCTTAT
>JACPXY010000045.1 GCA_016196285.1 Candidatus Pacearchaeota archaeon
CAAACAAGTACCTAGTATTCTTCTGTACTTTTCTTGCAATAGAATCTTCAGAAGAGAAATCGCAAGAAGAATAAGTAATGCCATACTGCGCAAACACCTGCCGTAATAAACGCGTTGTGCCCCCATACACTTCCTTTGGAATAATAATATGATCTCCTGGCTCAAGATTCAGGAAGAGCATTGTCTCAGCAGCAAGCCCAGAAGAAAATACTGTTGCCTTGCCTCCTCCTTCGAGCGCGGCAAGCTTCTCTTCCAAGACATTCCGAGTTGGGTTATTCCCTCGGGAATACTCGAACTCTGCTTTCTCTCCAAAATTCTGAGCATAAGTCTTACTCCTATAAAGGACAGGAGCAAGTGCTCCAGTAAGATAATCGGGTCTCTCTCCTCCTCTAACAAAAACTGTCTCAAGTGAGTGACTCATAAATTTTTCCTGACGTGCTGAACAAGCATAACCGAAAATCTTCTCCCGAGTCTGGTGAGCCGATAAGCAGCAGCATCGCCGATATCAATCGGAGGGATGTACTCAAGCAGGCCCATGCGTTCCATTAGCATCAGATTCCACTGCTCATCCAAGTCATTCTTCGCTTCAGCGATGATTCGATTACGCTCTAGAGCATGTAAGATTCTGATGATGCCTGCAACCATTTCTCCGGTAGGCATTGCGCGAAGGACTGCTCTCGTGAGCAAAATATCTACGTTAAAGAGGGCTCTTTGCCTCATCTTCCGTTCCCATCAGTTATAAACTCTTGTGCAACATATCTCTCTAAAGGAGTTGTATCAAATTGGTCAATGAGGTAGGCTTTGTATCTGCCAGGAGCTTCACGTAAGATTCCAACAACTAAAGGGTCTCTAACAGGAGTACCCTTCCAATCAGTTTCCTCTTTTATTATATAAATATTACTTGCAAAAAAGCCTCTCTGAAAGATATGCTTTGCAATCCTTATCTTTTCACGAGTTTTATTGGGGATTAATCCATTAAAATTGGCAGTTAGGGCTTTTGGATATTCAGAGCCAGATTCAAATCCAGAGGAAACTTCAGAAAAAGGCTTCTGATTTGATCTTCTTAAGAGTAGTAATCCTGTGAGCCAGAAAGTATCATCTCCCTCTCTTGCAGGAAAACCTATACTAAAATTCTGCATTTGTAAGAATTCAAGATCTATTTCTGGATAAATTTTATGTACCTGTCTGGAAAGTTCTTCCTGTAATCTCCTATGTCCTATTGATTCAACTCCTAAGTGTTTCTCTGCGTCTATCAGATCCTGCAGCTCGGTAAGTATATCCTGAAATCCAGGTATAGTTCTATCTTCAACATATCCTTCCAATCCATAATTTTCAATAAATGTTTGTGACATAATTGATCTTATATTTAGGCCTATTAATATTCTCCTGACAATTTTATTCCTATAGGAATAAATATTTAAACCTAAAGAGCAAAGAGAATGTATGGTCTTTGACATCACCCAGCTGAAAAAAATCAGGAAACATCTTAATCTGACACAGAGCCAGTTCGCCAAAGAAGCGCAGGTAAGTCAGAGCATGATAGCCAAGATAGAGTCCAATAAGCTGGATCCAACCTATTCCTATATCAAGAAGATAGAGCACGCATTAGAGAAGCTCTCAAAGCATCAGGAAAAGCAGGCAAAGGATATCATGATACCGCGCATCCTCTCGGCTAAACCTCATGACAGAGTAAGTTCTCTAATAAAATTGATGGGCAAGCATTCCATCTCCCAACTGCCCGTCATTGAACGAGGAAATGTTCTGGGTTTGATCACAGAATCATCGCTTCTCTCAAGAGAAAAAGAAGAGATACTTCACAAGTTTGCCCAAGAGATCATGGAGCCTGCTCCGCCGATTGTCTCTCCAGATGCTTCTCTCCCAATCATTAAACAGTTACTCTTATTTTATTCGATTATTCTTATAAAGGAAAAAGGAAAACTTACAGGTTTGATAACGAAAGCAGATTTGATTAAATCATTGGTCTAAAGAAGCTTACTTCCCGCGTCGCTGCCAGGCGCGTGCGCTAGGTCTGACCTTTAATCCAGGGCCTTTGTGCAGCAAGCCGCGTGACTTCTTTCCAGCCGAAGTAAGTCCGCGTAAAGCACGCTTCCGGTTATCTGCTCTTGAAATCCACTGCATAATAGGATCTTTTCTAATCTCCGGTCGCTGCGGATCAACCATAATAACTTCAAAGAAATAGTACTTCCCATCTTTCCCAATCCAGTAAGAGTTAAGCACTTCAAGATTCTTATAGTGATTCTGTGCCCTTATCTCAGCAACCCATTGATAGCTCATCTTCAATACTTTTCTGACATGCTGTTTTCTTGATTTTCTGCCGTGCTTATGCCTTGACCTCTGCCTTCCGCCTCTTTTTACCCTTACTCTTGCGACAACAAAGCCTTTTTTCGCTTTATAAC
>JACPXY010000043.1 GCA_016196285.1 Candidatus Pacearchaeota archaeon
ATTTAAACTTATTTCACCATAAATACTAATGAAAAAGTCATATCTAATAATAGGAATAATAATTCTAATCTTGATAATAGCAGGAGCTTCTTATTACTACAAAACTGCAAAAAATGTAATTGAAATGAATGAAGAATTGCCCTCTGTAGAATCATCTAACATAATAGCATCCGGAGACTTTATGAGAAAAGTGCACGCAGTTTCAGGAAGAGCAGTATTGATTGAAGATTCAGGAGATAAAATACTAAGATTTGAGGATTTTGAGACAGATAATGGTCCAAACTTACATATTTATCTCGCATCCGATTTATCAGCAGATGACTTCATAGATTTAGGGGAAATTAAAGCAACAAAGGGAAATGTAAATTATCCCCTCCCACAGAACATAGACACAGAAAAATACAATAAAGTTCTTGTCTGGTGCCAGCCCTTTAAGGTATTGTTCAGCTATGCTGAACTAGAATCAGAATGAATTTCAGATCAACAAAAATATATCCAGTTATCATGCTCGTTGGTTTGCTCGGAGGCATTATGCTCTTCGGTCGTTTTGGGGGACGCTACGCTTTCGTCGTTTCACTCCTCACCCTAGTATACAGCGATTAGTTTCAATAAAATCTCCGTTTCTTAAAAGACTGAAGAGGCGAGAATCCCCACCTTGTGCGAAGCACAAGAAAACTAATCGTGCATTGCTTGAGAAAAATCTATCGGATGACTTCTATCGCCATTTGGGAGATATACTAATCTTTTTCCATCCATCTCCATAGTGCCAAACATTTTCATTTTTGATGTATCAAAATCTTCTATCTTTCCAAATGGCAGATACATAATTTTACCATCAATTGAATGTAGAAATTGATATCCTTGTGAAGTTATCATATCTCCTGTTTCTGCAACTTCGTCAACTTCTCTTACTAAATCAGAAACATCTGCAGGAATATCTGCAGGAAAAACTCTTGATAAAAAAACTGATTTTATCAATCGTGGAGGACCTGTAAAATAATGGTCTTTTCCCCACAATCTGAAAACCCCATTTCCCTTATATTTCTCTCTTTCATCTTTAGGAACTTCTTTTACAGTAGGCCCCAAAACTTGCTCCCCAAAATGCTGAAAATCAGTTTGCATTTCGTCATCTGTTGGATATCTAAAATGTATGTCAAACCTTGCAAGAACACCTGCTGGTTTCCTTCTTCTTAATGAATATTGTCCGATTCCTGCTGGACCAGCATAAGACATCCATTGACTTGGATGTGTTTGTTGTTCATCAAAAAAATCTTGTAATGTTTGAGAATCTGCTCTATTTGGATAAATTGCAACAGGTGAGAATACATCTGCATCTGACATGAAAATTCCTGCTTGAAAAGCATGAATCTCTGTTTCTCTTGTAATCATTTTTGCATTTCCCATCTTACTACCGATAATAAATGTGTTACCATTATAGAGTTTAAAAAACTTCCTATTTACTCAACATATGTCTTCTGGCTACACAGTCATCTTCTGCTCTGTCAGCCCGGACTTTCTTAACAACCTGCATGAAATCTCTAACAAGAATCCTATCTATCGGATTGCTTGTTTCATAGTCTTTCTTGAAGCACGAGCCGACAATAGCGCCATCAGCAATCATGAGCTGCTCATATGCATTTTTAGGAGTGAGCCCTGCTCCAACAATCAAAGGAAAATCTCCAAGGTGTTCTCTAAATGTCCGTACCTTATCCAGAGAAATTTCAATGCCAGTCCCTTGGCCTGTCACGACAATCGCGTCTGCCCGTTGCATGCCTTCCTGAAGGTCTGACTTTAGCCAAGAACCAACTAATGGTGTATAATATTTAGGCCACACTCCTCCGAGCACTGTAATCTCTGGCGCAGCTCTTCTGCATCCAGCATAATGTAAATAATCAAGTGTTCCTCGAGTATAGCTACCAGCAACATGGTCTATCTGGATGAATGAAGCACCATACTGATGTGCCAGCGCATATGCCTGCTGGAACTCATTAGGCAAGATATTAATGCCCAGGGCAATGTGCTGTTTCTTATGGGTAAGTGAAGCAAGTGTTTCTTCAACCTGTTCAGTAGTTCCGTGATAATTCTCGATAATTACACCATCAACTCCTTCTTCTTCAAAGAGCGATATCTCATCAAGTGCCTGCCTAACAGGAATTAGGCCAGCAAGGTGTATCATGCTGAATATAGGTTTGCAGGGAAAGCGTTCTTTGAATGGAACCATGAATCTACGTACAAAGATGCAATATAAAGATTATGGTGATTTCCCTTTCATCGCAGGCGTCATGAACGCATACTTGTGCTCTTGGTATGCAAACAGAATCTCATAAGAATACAGATAAGATGAGAACTTCTTGCGCAGAGTATCGATAAATGCATTAATCTCTTCCTGTGAATTAGTCACAATATACAGCAGAAAATCCCATGAACCGAAAACTTCAGTTGCCCAGAGCACACTATTTTGCTCCTTGAGATATCTTCTGAATTTCTCATCCTCAATAGTGGCGCGGTTCGCTTTCAATAAGACAGTCTGCACTGATAAAGATAGCACTGAATAATCTATTACCGGACGAAACTCTAGAATGTATCTGCTTCGGATTAGTTTCTTGATGCGGTAAGCAAGCGTATCTCTGCTGAGATGCAGCTTCTTGCTAACCTCAGCAATACTTAGCTGAGCATCTTGTGATAGAATGTAGAGAATCGCCAGATCCTTTTCATCAATCTTGTAATCAATCTCATGCAATGAAAAGTGCTTGGAGAATGAAGGGTCATTGCGGATGTACTTCAAAGAAGGAACGCGTTCAGATACGATTGAAGGCAGGACACTTGCTTTAATAGTATCAAGCAAAATTGTAGAGACATAGTCAACAATCACCAGCTCTTTGATGAGCTCAAGAAAATGCTTCTGCGCTTCAGCAGGATGGCGCGCCATAATCGATAACTCATAGTTCCACTGCCCGCTGTAGCTGATAAGTACATTGACATGGTCATGCTCTCTACAGCGATGTATCAATTCCTTTTCAGATGCCTCATTGTGAACTGTCAGAAAATAATGGTACGACTGGTAGCCGAGTTTCTTGATGTTAATGACTGCCCGCGAGCCTGCAAGCAAATGCTCCTTTTGCATGACTCTAATCCTGTATTCAATTGATTGCCTTGAGAGCTTCAGCAGTTCAGCAATCTTTGACAACGGCAAGCGAGCGTTCATGCACAATAAAGTAAGGATGCGCTGGTCATACTTATGCAGGATTACCTTCTTTTTACCTAATTCTTCTAGTTGTAATACTCTCATATAGTAAATATGCATACAGTATTTATAAATTTTACGTATTTTAACTAGAAAGTGAATAAGATATCTTAAATATGTCGCATACGTAGATAGGGTATGAACACAAAAAACAACACAACAGCAATGCGGGGATCAGACGTGCTAGGATTCCTTCGATTCCTCTTCCCAGAGGCTGCTTCAGAAGCGCTTGAGCGAAGAGTCATCAGGGCTGCGCCTCCTGCACGACACGAACTTGATAAGGAAGGTTGTGCAGCAAAGCTGCAAGGAAAGCTGTATCTTCTTACTAATACTCCTGAACCAGTACTCCTGAGAAAACTGCCTGATGGCAGAATCTTTGGAGTATCCTTCAAAGCACTCCCGCCAACCTTCTGGGAGCTGCTTCAGCACGAGCATACCTACACTCCTCTAGAACTGCATCCCGAACATGCGCAGGTGCTCTATGAGGCCCATGTGGGCACGGAGGTGTTGTATGAAAAGTAAGTTCTGGGGCGTACGCGGTTCAATCCCTACGCCAGGCAGATCAACAATTGATTACGGTGGAAATACAACTTGCATTGAAGTAGTTGCTGATTCAGGTGATGTTTACATTCTCGATGCAGGTTCAGGAATCAGAGAACTTGGCTTTAATCTCATGGCGCTCTATCAAGGAAAAGTCGCTGCAAAAGTATTCATTACGCATGACCACTGGGACCATATACAAGGATTTCCTTTCTTTGTACCTGCCTGGGCGCCTGGATGTAAGGTCGATGTGTATAGCGGTGACAAAGACATGCACCGCAAGCTAAATAGCCAGAACAAGCAGTCAGAAACTTCATTCCTCACACTTGAACAAATAACAAAAGGAGACACAGCTATTTTGAGCAAGGATGATGTGCGAAGCAATCATACCAAATCAGTCTTTGAAGGTCAGCAGGATGTTGACCGCGGTTACTTCCCTGTTCCAGTCAAGTTCATGGGCTCTCAGCTTACTTTCCATGATTTGAAAGAGTATCAAGTAGTGCAGAACGGATTGGGAGTAAGTTACATGTATCATTCAGCGCACCCAGGAGGCATGTTCTCCTACAAGCTTGAGGAAGGGGAGAGAAAACTAGTATTTGCCGGAGACTACGAGCATGACGGTTCAGGCTACGGCCAGTTTGGCGAGAATGACAAGCGAATGATTGAGTGGGCAAAAGACGCAGAAATCTTCATTATTGATGCACAGTACACGCCAGAGCAGTATGAGGGAAAGGCAGGTCCTCCAAGAAAAGGCTGGGGTCATTCGCAAATTGAGCGAGTTTGCGAGTTAGCAGCCGCTGCGAACGTTAAGCACCTTTACGTCACGCACCATGAGCCGACGCATACAGATGCAACACTCGCAAAAATGGAGCAGCGCGCCAAGGACTACATGGCAAACGTACTCAAATCAGATATTCCAGTCACTTTCGCGCGGGAAGGCATGGAGATGCATGTCTAATGGCGCTTAGAGGGGTCAGGCACGGCGAGAACAAAAAGCAGGAAGAAGAGGAGAGACATGAGAAGAAATCGAGTGAGAAAAAGGAGGAAGAACATGAGTCTGATATGCTGCGAAACTGAAGAGCCGATTAATAATCCATTCTATATAGCGAATGCGTTCGTGTATAATGCACTAGAGGGAAAAGAAGCTGTAGCTGTTTTAGATATTGCTGTCTCACGGCATAAACTAAAGAAGATGCCTCTAAGGCATTTCTCGCAATTATGGGATAAGTCAAGAAACCCCCTAATCTATTCGCTGCAAGAAGCACGCGGGAGAGAGAATCAATTTGGTATAGTCCAGGTATGTTGGGGTTGGGAGAAAGAAGGTTCTGTATATTATCTTACGCCGCAACAAGCGCTGCAGTATCTTCCTCGTACTGCAAGAGAATTTGTAGAAGTAAGCCCATGGGTAGAAAAGATAGATAGAAAATGGCAGAAAGTTCCGTGGGCATCAGCACTCGCAAAAAAACTCTTTCACACGAGAAGGAGAGAGGAACGAAGTAGATAAATATGAAACAGAGCATAAGAAAGAGGAAGAGAAGCGAGATACTGCATATCACTGAACAACCCATCAAGAGGATTCGTCTGGGCAATGCAGGAATGATTGAATATTGGCGGCAATTCGTTTCATGCTGAGCCTAGTATCTCCAGCACTCGGCGGTTTTCATAGGGATAAAGAACACTATGGCAAGACCTCGTGGCATCAAGAGAAGAATATTATTATGGATAACTGCATTGTTTGTATGACTTAGTTTTAGCAGTTATCCATTAGAGAATTGCGTACAAAATGTAATCTATCTTACGCAGTTCTCTATAACTCCTACAACAATATTATCTTTATCAGACACAAGATAATTATACTTGTTAAACTATTTTAGGTTTATATTGTAATCCTGCCTTACTTTATCCCCACAGCAAGCTATGGGGTATTAATGAGAGATAAATAAGATAGAGATAGCTTTAACAGCATATTTGATGTTCTATGCAGGTTGAGAAGTAGCTTCAATCAGTTGATCCCATTCCATTTCTTGTCTCTGAGCATATAGCGTGAGGAGTATGCTTCCCAGAGAGGACTCTCTCGGGATTCGTTCAGCTTCTGCATCACTCACAGCCCTATAAGAGAAGAATACTTCAGCAGGAACTTCAGAGATGCCAGGGATGGGTTCCCCAGTGCGAGTATTATAAGTAGTGCCATATATCATTCCCCGGGAATATGTTTCATCTTGTCTAGGCACAAAGATAATAGTATTGCCTTGTATGCCTTCTTCCCTCCAACCAAATAGACCAATTAATCCAGCAGCAGTGCATATGTCCATAATCACCCAAGATACAAAGACTATTTAATCTTTTTGTGTAGATACAAATTTACGCTCGTTAAAACCGTTTCTATTCATTCAAAGGGTGCGTATACCACCCATCTCGCTCGCGGGCAAACCCATCTTCATGGAGCGGGCTTGGTTCATGCGTGTGGACGCGTGTTTTTTCTTCGGCAGAAGGTTCTGTCTGATACGGTCTGGCATGATCATCATTCACTGGATGATATAACTGATTATTCATAGGATACCTTTCGACGTAAGAGCATATTTAAATCTTTCTCCACCCTATTTTAAAGAGCTTAGAACAGCATAAGTCATATCTTCAGCCCTGCTTACTGTTGCAGCAATCTGAGCTTCCAAATCAGCAAACCGCATGCCCCCTTCTCTGACAGCTTCCTGTATCTCCCATGTCGCAAGAGGGTGAGTAATGCACCGAAGCACATATTCAGCTGCGCGCGTGGAGCGAGGGTCACTCTCTACAATATCTTGATAATTAGGGTGCCCAACATTAATAGCAACACCAGGCCGCTCGCCGCGCAGTACAAGCTTGCTTCTCATCTTTTCTTCAATCATGTCAAAATTCTGAAGCTCAGGCATAGTGAGGGGGAAAGCGCCTTTTCTTTCGATTACATCTCCTTCGCCTCCGCCGTCTCGCTTAGGGTCTCCATTAACAGGTGGAGTATCTCTAGGAGTTCTCGGAGTATCTCTCGGACCGCGCTCACGTCGATGTATAACATAAACAGGAGGAAGCTGTTTCCAAGCATCACCAAGCACGCTATAGACTTCTCCTACAAGACGGCTTTCCCGGGTAGCTTCTTCTTTCTTCAGTTTGCCTTCGATTATAGGATAGATTTCACTATTCAGTTCATGGAGTGTTTCAGTAAACCTTCGATAGATAGTGCTGTCTCTCATTGTATTGATAGTGTCTCTGCCTATAGTCAAGTGAAGGTCAGGCACATCAATGAATCCTCTGATCTGTTTGCATCTCCAGAGAGGGTCCTCAAGGATACTTGGTTCATTCAGATCAAGGATGTCTTTATAGACACGTACTCCTCTGCTGTATACTGCGATTTTTCCAGGAGTCTCGGCATTTGCATCAAGCCAGAGATGTGCCTGGATAGAGCAGGGTGTCTCTTTTCTTTCACCATTTTCTCGTACTTTTGCCATGAATTGGATAGTCTTATTAAGTATCTCTTCTCCTCTGATATTAAATGGTTCTAAATGGGTTGATTCAGGAGCTGGTCCTCCACGAAGCACTTCAACAACAAAATCAATCTTTCCTTCTTCCAGAATAGGCCAGTACATCTCTCGCAGCTCCTGCTTGACTTGTGCTGACTTGAATTTCTGGTTGAATAAGTTTTTATCAACATCCAAGACAACTGCTGTTCCTGATTTAGTTCTGAATCGTCCTCCGAATAATCTATCCATCTGTTGATCAGGAACAGGAGCATTAGATTCATCAAAGAGCAATCCCTCAAGTTCCCATCTGACGTAGCGATTGCTGCCTCCTTCTACTCTGCTGATCATATGCATCTGAGGTCCGAGAGAACCGAAAGACATTAACCCAAGACCTTTCTCTCCTCGTTCGTCAATCTTTCCCCTCTTGATGGATTCGCCAACCTTGACAGGCAGATCGCGCATTCGTTCAGGAGTTATTCCCTTGCCAGCGTCTCTCACAATGATTCGGTGTTCACTAGGAACAAGAATAACTTTGATTAAACCTCCCATTTTAGCGGCATCTAACGCATCAAGAGCATTTGTAATGTACTCTTTCAAGGCATCATATGGCTTGCCTGCATATTGCTGTGAAACTTCTCTAAGGAGAAATTCCTGTCCTTCAGGGGAGAATTTTATCTTGCCAAGTGCCATGGTTAACTCTTCCTCCGTGGAGAGATTTGATCTGGAGATACAAGTCTCAGGACAGTCTCTACGCTCTTTGGTTGATTTATTCTAGGAAGGAGAGCCGTGACATACCCTAGCAGATTGACATCAATCGTTTTTGCAAGCTTCTCCCGCTCTTCCTGCGAAGCTTCTCTGAAATAATCCATCTGATGAGCCAGAACATCTATTGCGGTATTGACTGCTCCAATTCTTGATTCTAAATCAGTATCAAATTGCCTGTCAAGAATCTCGGCAGCAATAGCATCAGGAGACTTCTGTGCGACTTGAAGAGCAACTCTCCCTAACTCATTTCTGATTCCTTCTAATGCATTCAGAATACCTGCTCCAGAAGATGTTCGAGGTAAAGTATGTTCTCTTCGCTTATCTGTGTAGACGGATGGCTCTTTGGCAGTATATTCCCCAGAGTAAAAAGAAGCTAATCTCTTCTCAATCTCCCTTAAATTAACAGGTTCTATGGTATCTCCTCTGAGATACTTGAAGAAGACGCTCTCTGAGATACCAGGCAGACGAGCAAGGAGATCTTTTTTAGTCATTCCTTCATACTCAGCTCGTCGACTAATTAATGAGCGGGGCTGAGCTCCAGTTCTTACTTTCTCGATATCAAGTTCCTTTGGGTGTTGACCATCTACTTTGAAACATTCTAAATTAGTGATATCAAAAAGATGCATTCTTTTTCCCTCAGGTATGCTCGTAAGAGACTGCTCGCCTCTCATGAGTCTTCGGAGAGATCTTTGATTATACACTTCATCTAGTTGATCTTTCTTTTCAGGATGTGCAGTATACCATTCCTTAAATTCTTCGTACCATTCACTCATTGTAGATTACCTATTTCTTGCGCGCAATCTTTTGATAGCGCGTATAGCATGCTCTAAGTGCTCGTCTGACTGCTGGTTTGGTGATACCTAATCTATCAAGAGCAGCATCTTGATTAACCCCTTCTTTCTCTACAAGGTTTCTAAATAATTGATAAGGGGAGTTATTATCTACAGCTTCCTCACGCTCATTTCCTGCATGCAGTACTTCAGGAAGAATATAACCCAATGCTCTTTGCAGGCTGTTTAGCTCAACTGTTTTTATCTTCCTACCTTTACGCCTTACTGAAATCTCTCCTTTAGCCGCAAAAGTCTTTATTTGTGCTCGATACCCTTCAACAGTTAATGGCTTCTGACCGTTGCTTTCGTCATGCTTCTTCATCAGATTTACTGCCTCAGCATAGGGGATAGAATTCCTCTGAGGTTTCTGAGCTCCAGCTTTAGAAGGGACAGCTTCTGGAAGACGAGGTTCTACCTGATTCTCAAGACCAGAAGCTCCTCGAGCTTGCCTTAATTTCAGTACAAGGTCAGAAGTTTCTGCAGTTGCTGCAGTGGTAAGTGTCTCAAGAAGTGCAACATATGCAGCAACAGCCTCTCCCCCCTTATGCTTGACAGCATCATAGAGGGTAGTTTGAAGCTTTGCAACTCCAGCATCGATTTTTGCTTCTGCTTCTCTATAAACGTCTCTAATTAGATCTGATATAGGCGAACTCATAAAAAATTACTATTATTGGCATATTTAAACCTTTCTAAATTGTTGTAACTAGACAATTACATCATTAGTAATGTTTAAAATGTACCATTACGAAGGATTTCTATGGATAGCTATGGTACTGATCATATTAAGGCAAAGGCTAGGGATGAGATTTATGCAGATGCAGATGCATGGATGCCTGCAGAAAGAAGCAGGGCATCGGCAGTATACCTGGCAGGAGCGAACAGTAAAGAAAGTGAACTGCTTGACCGGCTCGGGATTCCAAGGCAGAACAGAATAATTCTCGAGCACAATCCTCAGAAAGTGCGCAGTGTGAAGAAGGCAAATCCTGGAATCACAGTTCTTCCAATGAGTACGCATGACTTCTTTCAGCATGAGTGCAGCAAGCACAAGCCGTTCTGGTATATCGGCTTGGATTACGAATGCAAGTTAAATCCTGCAGTTGTCCAGGATTTAAGAGCTATCTCGCAGCACAATGCACTAATAGAGGAAGGCATATTATATACAAACCTCGTGGGAACACGAGAAAATGATAATCTTAAAGAGGAGTATCTTGAGTCAATGCTCTACCGTAATAGGGAATTCTTCAATAAAGCATTTCGCAATGAGATGAGGGATGCTGAACGAAAACTCTCTATGCACGGAGAGTCGCCGGTAGAGCATGAAGTCATGGCGCATATGGTGCGCTCGCTGCCCAGAAAGAAATTGGTTCTTCTGAGAGGGTTTGCAGTAAGTTCATCAGTACAATCTGCTCTTCTAAATTCATCCATGCGGCTCTTCTTCATGGATATCTACTCCCCTGGCAGCAGCGCAGTGCTCGGATTCTCCGATCCTGTTATCTACGAGAGCGCCTCTCCAGAGCAGGCAAGAGATGATAATGGGCAAGCACGCGTCTCCTTTGACTCGCTGCCTCTAGCAGTATTGTTCGGGAATATGGAGCACAATAATGCGCTAATAGAAGAAAATCCAAAATTGTATGGTCTGGCTGAGAAAATTGAAGGCCGTGCACTGCAGTACTATCTAAAGGGCGGATTAGAGATAATTCCGATGCTCTTTCAGTTCTCTAAGGCAACAGGGTATCTTGCTTCTGAACGAGCTAGTTTCGCGTACACCAGCACAAGAAATACGCCTATGCTTCTCGATGCACTACAGGTGCGAAAAGCTGACGCAACCTTCAAGAGAACGATGAAAGCGCTCAAAGAAGTAAACCTGCGTGTTCTCTACGGAAGCCGCAGGCCCTTTCTTGCAAGATCAAATGTACGAATAGGGGCTCAGGATTCATCTCAAGAGAAGGTTATGAGAGAATTAGCGGATGAAAGCGAACATCATGTAAGAGACTTGCTGAATAGCGCGCAAGGTATTGAGCAATGGTGTACATCGAGACCGAGAAGAGAGCTATATGCGCGGAAACATCTTGGAAGCGCGCATCGCCAGCCCTTAACTTTGAATATCGCCCGGCAGCTCATTATCCAAAACATGAGCGACGAGGATATTGATGCTCACTATTTAGTTAGCAAAGCAGGCTGGCGGAGGGTTGCGGCTTTGAGAGCAAATCATACCCGCGAAAGAATCAAGAGAAAGCCGGAGAGGAATAAGGATAATGGCCAAGCGTAAGCAGGACATTCCATCATTCATGAAATCCTACTGGCCTCTGAGTAAAGAAGCAAAGGCAATACAAGATTTAATTGCTCGCCAAGAAGAATTTGGGGAAGAAGAGCTGGAACGCTTATTCAAGAAGAGATATGAAGGGCATGAACAGTTCTTGCAACAGAAATATGGTTCAGAAGTAATAGATGCATGGGAGCGCTGCGCAGAAGAGCATATTGCAGGAAGAAGCTCAAGAGAAGAGCAGGCGGAAGGATATCATATTCTCAACTCATTTGTATACAAAACAGGACTGTGCCTTGATGCACCCTTGCCGACTATCTTCAGGACAAGGGCGACGCTGGAATCATTATTGGTGCACTTATCACAAAGAGAAGAGACATTTAGTCTCATTGACCTTGGATGCGGAGAGTGCAGGATAACTACAGGCCTTGCTCTTTATCTAGATAATCTAGAAAGAATTGATGCAGTTGATATAAATCCTGATGCTCTTGCATGTGCACAAAAAATAATCAGCACACTGAGGAGAAGTGAGAGGGAAACCATAGGGAAGAAGGTGACATTTAGAAAAGCAAACTTTATCTCAGAGGAATTCAGAGGCGAGATGGATAAGAGAGAAAGATTCGATCTTGCATTGGCAGCATACCCTCATGAACATCCGGCAAATATCATCACTGCAGCAAAAAGCACATTAAAGCCATCAGGCGCATTGCTGGCCTTCTATGATGGAGGTATGGATTACGACCTGGAGCTTGTAGATTTCTATACTAATTATGTACATAAGTTTGGCTTCGAGTTCAGTACCAGTATCTCCAGAGCGCACTGGTTTAATGCCCATATCTTCGGGATAGTAGGAAAGAAAGTCAAAGATGCCTGAAGATCAAAAGCACGATGTGCCACCACGCACTAAAGTGCGTGGTTTGTGACAGGCACTCGTGCCACCAAGAACGAAGTTCTTGACTGCCATCAAGGATCGAAAATCCTTGAGGTTTGGATGCCGAGAGAACTTTCAGTTCTCGGGCACAGAAAATCTACTAGATTTTCTCGTGCTCAAGGAACTACCACACCATAAATGGTGTGGTTTTCATCAAGTTCCTTGACATAACACTACTTTAATAAACTCCGTTTTCTCTTTACTCTTATGGCAGAGAAAATAGCAGAAAATGTCTATAAGATAGAAAAATCAGGAAAAATGAATGTTCCGGGAGTAGTCTTTGCTTCAGAAAAATTAATGAAAAGCATAGAGAAAGACGGAAAAACTATTGAGCAGATAAAGAATGTCGCTCAATTGCCTGGAATTGTGGAAAAATCAATAATAATACCTGATTAACACAAGGTATAAATACATAGAGAATAATAATATCAAATGGAATTTAATGAAGATTTATCTGCGATTCATTCTTACCTGTGTGCTGATGGATATGTTATAAAAAATCCAGAAACTCAAAAGCAAAAATATTATCAGATAGGATTTAGAAATACTAATCTTACATTGTTAAGGGATTTCCAAGAGAGATTTTATAATTATTTTAGAATAAAGCCGAGATTGTATCCGGGTCAGAGATGTATTTTAGGTAATAAGGGAATCTATAACAACCTTATTAAAAATTTTGAAAGTTTTTACTCATACGAATGGAAAATGCCAAATTTGGATGAAGAATTGATAAAAATATGGTTAAGAGCGTATTTTGATTGCGAGG